>DATHNU010001177.1:0-5114 GCA_035485695.1 Reyranella sp.
GAAATCGGGCGCCAGTCCATGCGTTCCCTCCTGCCCTGTCTTCTTGGGGCGATCCTTGGGCAAAATGGTAGGCAGAGCACGAGCGCCGCGGCAAGCCACCGCGGAACGCCCGTTTCGGCGGGCGGCAGCGGTTGAACCTCCCGCGCGCCTATGGCATATCCGCGCCGCCTGTGGGTCCTGTCCCGTCATGCACGCTGCCGTAGCTCAGTGGTAGAGCACCCCCTTGGTAAGGGGGAGGTCCACAGTTCAATCCTGTGCGGCAGCACCAGCTTTCCGTCCCACACAACAAAAGGCCCGCGCCGACACTGCCGGGCGGGCCTCGACCTCCGCCGGTACATCCGCGGCTCGAGGTCGGTTGGAGCCATGCTCCGGCGACATAATGCTCCGCAGCTGCTTGGGTTGCGGTCGTGGAGCCGCCGGCGCTTGCCTCAGTTGCGCGTGAAGCCCTCGAGCTCGTTGGCCGCCCAGTCGAGCGTCTTTTCCATGGCCTCGCCGCGAAAGTAGCGCACCGCCATCTGCGGCATCAGTGCCTGAACGTAGATCTGCTCGCCGATCTTGTGCGGCGCCGGGGCGCCGGCGAGCGACAGGATCTGGTGATTGTTGATGTTCGGATAGTGGTAGAGCGTGCCCTTGGGCGGACCCTCCTCGGCCCAGGTCTTGAAGGTCGTGAGCTTCTCGAACGAGGGCAGGTCGTAGCCGTTGCTCGCCTCGACCATCTTCTCCGCCGACGACGGCTGGGAAAGATGGACGATCAGGCTCTTGGCCGCCGACTGGTTCTTGCTGAAATTCCAGATGCTCCAGAAGTAGGGCACGAACGGCGCATAGCGGCCCTTCGGTCCAGCAGGGGAGCCATGGGTCCACAGCTGCTCGGCGACCTTGGGCGCGTCGCGCTTGGCCACCGCCCACGCGCTGGGCGGGTTCATGATCAGCGCGCCCTTGCCCGACACCAGCCACTTGTTGTTCGAGGCGTCATCCCACGACGGCACATCGGACGGCAGGAACGCCATCAGCCGCTTGTAGTAGTCGAGCGCCTGGCGCACGGCATCGCTCTTGACCGTCATATTGCCCTTGGCATCGACCAGCATGGCGCCGAAGCCGTGGAAGATCATGCCAGCGGTGTCGACATTGTCGGATGTCGTGCCGAGGCCGATGCCGAAGGCGTGACCGCCCTTGTGGCAGGCCTCGGCCGCCTTGAGGAAGGTGTCGAACGTCCAGGCGTCCGCCTTGGCCGGAGCGCCTGCGGGATACATCTCCTGCACGTCGATGCCGGCCAAGTCCTTCATGAGGTCGATGCGCGAGCACGGCCCCTTGATCTGGCTGCCGACGGTCGCCGGCACGCCCAACCATTTGCCATCGACTTTGCCGAGATATTCGACGGTGCCGTTCACGGCGCCGTTCTGCTTGATCAACGGCTCCATGATGTCGTTCACCGAAACGAGCTGGTCGGCGTAGCGCGACGGCAGCCAGGTCGAGAAGGCAAAGATGTCGTGGCCCGATTTCGCCTGCGCCTCGGCGGCTCCGGTCAGCAGCAGCTTGTTGCCCTGCGAGGTGATGAAGTCGATGTTGACCTCGACCTTTTCCTTGGCCGCCCACTCGTCGATCAAAGCCTTTGTCGCATTGTTGGCGTTGGGCACCCAATGGTCCCACAACGCCAGCGTGAGTTTGCCAGCCGCATAGGCGCCGCGCACGAATGGTGCCGCAACAAAAGCCGCCGACGCCACGGCGGTACCAGCAACGAATCGCCGCCGCGCAATCTTCGATGAAGCCATGTTTTCCTCCCTGAAGCCTGATCCTCGATGGGACCTTGATTCAGACGCTATGCACCCAGACGGCTTCGAGCAACGGAATTCCGCGATCCGGCACACAGAAAAAGCGGTCAACGCGGCTATGATGCGAAGCAAGAAAACGAGACGGAGGGAGCGATGCGCCTATTGATTGACGATGCCATGGTGTGGAATGGCACCGGCGCCGCACCCTTTCCCGGCAAGGTGCTCATCGAGGGCGAACGGATTATCGCGGTCGCGCCGCAATCCGAGTCTTTGGCCGCCGACGGAGCGGATCGAATCGACGCAGCGGGCAAGTTCCTGATGCCTGGCATGGTCGAAGGTCACGCCCATTTGTCCTTCGTCGACACCCCGCGCGGGACGGCGCTGGGCGAACTGCCGCCGGAGGACCATGCGCTGCTCACCATGGACGCCGCACGCAAGCTGCTGGGCGCGGGCTTCACCAGCGCCTGTTCGGCGGCGGCCGCCAAGATCCGGCTCGACGTCGCGGTGCGCGACGCCATCGATCAGGGCTTGGTCGACGGACCGCGCCTGCTGGCGGCCAGCCCGGAACTGACCGTTACCGGCGGCCTGGGTGACGGCCGCAAGCTTCATCTTCATCAGGAAAGTTTCGGCATTGCCGTGGACGGGCCCGACGAAGTGCGCCGCATGGCGCGGCTCTGCCTGAGGGAGGGCGTCGACACCATCAAGCTCAACATCTCGGGCGACGCCGGCACGGAGTCGGCGCCCTCGGAGGCCACCGTGATGACCGACGCCGAGGTCGCAGCGGGCGTCGAGGCTGCCCACGCGATCGGTCGCCGGGTGGCGGCTCACGCACGCGCCTCGGCTGCGGTGAAGTGCGCCCTCAGGCACGGCGTCGACGTGATTTACCACTGCGACTACGCCGACGATGAGGCCCTCGACCTTTTGGAGGCCGCCAAGGATCGCATCTTCACCGGACCGGCTGTCGGCCTCGTGCTCGCGCGCCTGGAGAGCCTGCGCGGCGACAACACTCCGCAGGGTCGTCTCTATCTGGAGCGGCTGAAGCCGCTCTACGAGGCGACCTGCCGTACCCACCACGAGATGCGCAGGCGCGGTATTCGCGTCGTCGTCGGTGGCGACTACGGCTTTGCCGCCAATCCGCAGGGCACCAATGCCCGCGACCTCGAGCATTTCGTGACGCATTTTGGCTTCTCGCCCAGCGAGGCGCTGCAGGCGGCGACGCGCACCGGTGGCGAGATCATGCAGCGCGGCCACGAGCTTGGCCTCGTCAAGGAAGGTTATCTCGCGGATCTGCTCCTGGTCGACGGCGATCCGCTGAAGGATATCCGCATGCTGCAGGACAAGAAACGCTTCGCCTTCCTAATGAAGGGTGGCGTACGTTACCTGCCGTGCGACGGCCCGCCCCATGTGCGGGCGGTCCATTAGGCAGCCAAAGTGCTGGCTCGTTATCGACGTCGGCGGTCAGCCGCGGAACCTCGAGGCCAGAGCCCAGAGCGCGTTATCTGGTACAGCATCCGTAGGCGGTATTGAACTGGGCGCAGTCGCACTGGATGGCTCGACCATTCCCTTTTATGGTTGGACATGGAACCAATAAAGCCGCTTACCCCTCTCTACGGATCACGCGAACAATTCGAGATTTCCGCTGCTGGCCTGGACGCTTGGCGTCAGTCGGAGGCATTCGCACGAGTCGTCTCGTTCTACAAAGACTACCCCTTGCGGTCGTTGCAGAGCAACGAAGCGCGCGCGCTGCTGCATCACCTGATCGTCATGCGCCGGCCCGAGCGTGCATTGGAGTTAGGCACCTATCATGCCGGCACGGCCGAGGTGATGGCGCGTGCTTTGTGGGAAGCAGGCCACGGGCATCTTGAGACGGTCGACCCCTTTGGCGGTGAGCGGTGCCCGCCGATCATCGCTGCTCTGCCGCCCCAGCTGCGCGAACGGATCACGTTTCTTCCCGTCAACTCAGGCTTTCATTTCGACCGGGCGATCGGCAACGGCGTGCTCTACGACATGGTGCTGATCGACGGCAACCATGAGTTCGAATTCGCGCTATTTGACCTCCTGTGCGCGGCCCGAATCATTAAGCCGAATGGCATTATTGTGCTCGACAACGTCGACCAGCCGGGGCCGAGATTCGCCACCAAGCAGTTTCTCGAGCACCACCCCGAGTGGCGGGACCTCACCGATGTAGTTCGCCGAACCAATCCCGCCGCGCCTCTTGCCGCGCCGAAACCTTCGTTCCCCGACACGAAATTCTACGTCCTCGAGGCGCCGCCCTATTACCCCGTCACCGCCATCCCGCACAGTTTTGGTTCGATCGAGACCGACCGCGCGGAAGTCGACGGCATCGAGCTAGAGCTCGCCGCGCCGGCGCGCGGCACTCTTCATCTCCAGGTCTACGTGCGAACCTTCAGCGGCGTAGAACCCGAGGAACTCGAATATCTGCAAAGCGTCGCTTTGGACTTTTCCAAGCTGCCGGAGGATCCGCATATCCGGCTTCCGCTCGACCGGCCCTTGCATAGCGCGAGGCCTGCCGGCGAGGCCGTGATCCGCCGGATCGAGATCCTGCTCGCCTTCACCGGCGAACAGACGCTCGCCCTCCGCTCGCCACCGCTGCCCTACCCGGCCAAACACGGCAAGTCGATTGGTACCTGATCCAATGCCGCGTGCGGCGCCCGTGGCCAGCGTGCACCGAGCCGCTGCGCATTGACGGAGCCCAAAAGGAAACGGCCGGGCTGAAGCCCGGCCGTCCCTGAAGTCTTGTTTCCTGGGATCGTCTTACTGGATGACGATCTCGACGCGGCGGTTCTGCGGCTCGCGCACGTTGTCGCCGGTCTGCACCAGCAGGCCCTTCTCGCCCATGCCGACCACCGTGATCGCCTGCGCCGGCACGCCGTTGCGCACCAAGGCGTCCTTGACCGCGTTGGCACGGCGCAGCGACAGCGCCATGTTGTAGCTCTCCGGGCCCGATGTGTCGGTATGGCCGGTCGCCGTGATGCGCGCGTTGCCCTTGGTCTTGAAGGCGTTGGCCGCCTGCTGGATCGTCGTCAGGGCCTGCTGCGAGAGGTTCGAGCGGTCCCAGTCGAAGAACACCATGAACGACGGCGGCGACACCATCGGCGGCGGCGGCGGGGGCGGCGGCGGCGCCGCGGCGCCGAACTTCAACTGCAGCCCCAGCATGACGCTGAAGTTGTTGTTCGTCCAAGTCTGGCCGTTCACCGACGGGTTCGACGTGCCGTAGTAGCGGCCGTCGATGTTCACCCGGAAGTTCGTGTCGACGTTCCAGCCCAGGCCGATGATGCCCTGATAGGCAAACACCGTGCTGCCCAGCGAGGCATTGCTGTCGAC
>DATHNU010001178.1:0-5002 GCA_035485695.1 Reyranella sp.
TCTCCCTGCGAATACCACGGTGTGGCAATCTTGGGGCCTGTGACCAGATGCGCTCTTGGAATGGCGCTCCAACGGGAGTCGAAGCCGTGTTTCAGCCTTGAGAGAGCTAACTAAGAATCCTCTTTTCAAGGTGGTAAGTCGAACGTTCTTATGGACGCGCACGTGGCCAGTCGTTACTCGCAAGATCTGCCGAAAATTTGCTGGGGGCCCGCTGGTCTTGTCGGGCAAATCGAAGGGCAGCAGAAATCCTCGTACACGACGCTGACGGCGGCGGTTGACCCGAAAAAATCGTTTGTGTTCAACGCGCCGAAGGCCTTAACCCCCCTCGCTGGTGCTTACTTATTCCAGCCCGTCTGCGGGTCTGCAGCAGATGGCTAAAAGTTTAACTTGACTTTTACTAAAGTATCCCTCATATCGGACTTCTGTTCTTTTCGGCGAGGAAGAGGCATGTCACCGGCGGCGCGGCGCGCGTAACGGCTTCATATTGTTTGCATATCTCCGCCCCTTGTCCCGCAGGTTGACGATCCGGCCGGCCTCTGAATAGCTGTCCGGCAACGATTTGGTCGCCCGATCGATATCAAATCGGTCGACGATCGCGTCGTTGCACTCATCGAGAGGGAGGAACGATCGTGAAAAAATTGTTGATTGCCACTGTCGCCGCCGCTGCCCTGCTGAGCCTTGCCGGAACAACCCAGTCGGCGGACAAGAAAACCCTGGCCTTCGTGGTCAACGGCGCCTCCGATTTCTGGAAGGCGGCCGAGGCCGGCGTCAGGAAGGCGCAAGGCGAACTGCCGAACTACACGCTGGTCTTCAAGTATCCCGAGCAGTCGTCCGCGGCCATCCAGACGCGCATGATGGACGATCTCGTGGCGGCAGGCGTTGCCGGCATCATGGTGAGCGCGGTCGATCCCAAGACGATGGGCGACGCGCTGAACCGCGTCGGCGGTCAGGTCGCCCTGTTCACCACCGACAGCGACGCACCCAATAGCAAGCGCGTCGCCTATATCGGCTCGTCGAACGTCGACGCCGGCAAGCAGGCCGGCCAGCTGATGCTGAAGGCGATGCCCAACGGCGGCAAGTGCATGGGCTTCGTCGGCCTGCCGGGCGCCGACAATGCGCGCGAACGCATCGACGGTGTGAAGGAGACCATCAAGGGCTCGAAGATCGAGCTGGTCGACGTGCGCGCCGACGACATCGACCAGACGCGCGCCAAGCGCAACGTCGAGGACACGATCACCGCCCATCCGGAGATCAACTGCATGGTCGGCTTCTACTCTTACAACACGCCGCGCATCTACGAGGCGCTGAAGGAGGCCGGCAAGCTCGGCAAGGTGACGATCATCGGCTTCGACGAGGACGCCATCACGCTGGGCGGCGTCAAGGAGGGCACGATCGTCGGCACCGTCGTGCAGCAACCCTATGAATGGGGCTATCAGGGCATGAAGGACATGGCGAAGTACCTCGAGGGCGACAAGTCCTTCATCCCGGCCAACCACCTGATCATCATCCCGACCCAGATCATCGACAAGGGCAACGTCGATGCCTTCTGGACGGAGCTGAAGGCGCGGCAGGGCAAGAAGTAGGGCGGCACTGTCCTCTCTCTCATAGTTCCTCTCCCCCGCTAGGGGGAGAGGTTAGGTGAGGGGGAATCGACGTGCGTAGCCCCCTCACCCGTCCTCTCCCCCTAGCGGGGGAGAGGAGCAAGAGGACGCGCACGAGTAGAATTGGCGTTGGACTCCGGATTGGTCCTAGACTGAGCGTCGTGCCCGCCTCCGTGACTCCCCCGCTTCTCGAACTCGTATCGGTCAGCAAGACCTATCCCGGTGTGAAGGCGCTCGATCGTGTCAGCCTGCGCGTCGAGCGCGGCGAGGTGCTGGCGCTGATCGGCGAGAACGGCGCCGGCAAGTCGACCCTGATGAAGATCCTGGGCGGCGTCGTCGAACCGAGCGAAGGCGTGATCCGCATCGACGGCGTTGAGCACGCCTCGCTCACGGTCGGCGGCGCCATGGCGGCGGGCATCGCCTTCGTGCACCAGGAGCTCAACCTCTTCGACAATCTCGACGTCGCGGCCAACGTGACGATCGGGCGCGAACCGGTCTTCGGCGGACCGTTGAAGCTGATCGACCAGGCGGCGCTTCGGGCAAAGGTGACGCCGCTGCTGCGGCGGCTCGGCGTCGACTTCGAGGCCAACACGCCGGTCGCCCTTCTGTCGCTCGCCCAACGCCAGCTCGTCGAGATCATCAAGGCGCTGTCGCTCG
The DNA here is from genome assembly GCA_035485695.1 of Reyranella sp. Taxonomy (GTDB): domain Bacteria; phylum Pseudomonadota; class Alphaproteobacteria; order Reyranellales; family Reyranellaceae; genus Reyranella. The sequence goes on from DATHNU010001178.1 coordinate 2,259, forward strand.
AGGCGCGCATCGTCATCATGGACGAGCCGACCTCGAGCCTCACCGCCTCGGAGACGGCACGCTTGCTGAAAGTGATCGCCGAGCTCAAGGCCGCCGGCGTGGCGGTGATCTTCATCTCGCACCGCCTGAACGAGGTCGAGCACTGCGCCGACCGGGTCGTGGTGTTGCGCGACGGTGCCGTCGTGGGGGAATTGGCGCGTGGCGCGATCGCGCACGACACCATGATACGCATGATGATCGGCCGTGACCTGAAATCGCTCTATATACCGCCCCTGCGCCCGCCCACCGGCGCGGTGCTCGAGATCGCGGGCCTCCGGACCCAGGCGCATGCCGGGCACGCGATCGATCTCTCCCTGCACGCGGGCGAGATCCTCGGCATGGCGGGGCTGGTCGGCGCCGGCCGCACCGAACTCGCCTGCGCCATCTTCGGCGTCGATCGTCCGGCCGGCGGCGACGTGCGCCTCGACGGCCGGCCGGTCGCCATCCGCACGCCGCGCGATGCGATCGACCATGGCATCTTCCTCGTTCCCGAGGACCGCAAACGCTCCGGGCTGGTGCTCGAATCGTCGGTCAACGAGAACATCTCACTCGCCAACCTTGTAGCCTTCGCCTGGCATCTGCTCATCCGCACCGGCGCCGAGCGCCGCAACGCGACCGAGCGCAGCGCCGCCCTCGACATCCGGACGGCTTCCATCGACACGATGGTCGGCACCCTGTCGGGCGGCAACCAGCAGAAGGTGGTGCTGGCGAAGTGGCTGTCGATGACGCCGAAAGTCGTGATCTTCGACGAGCCGACGCGCGGCATCGATGTCGGCTCGAAGTCGGAAATCTACAGCTTGATGCGCGGGCTGGCCGATTCCGGCGTCGCCGTCCTCATGATCTCGAGCGACATGGAGGAGGTGATCGGCGTCAGCGACCGCATCGTGGTCATGCGTGAGGGCGGGATCGCAGGCTTCCTCGACCGTCCCGAGTTCAGCGAGGAGAACGTGATGCGGCTGGCTGTCGGTCGGCACGACCTGCAGGCAGCGGAGGCCGTGGCGTGCTGAAGAAGGATCTCGGCCTCTTCCTGCTGATCGTCGTGGTGGGCCTCGTGGTGGCCATCCTGAACCCGCGCTTCCTGTCGCCCATCAACCTCGGCAATACGGCGAACCTGATCGGCCTGTTCGGCCTGTTCTCGATCGGCGAGGGCTTCGTCATCATCACCGGTGGCATCGACCTCGCGATCGGCTCGATGTTCGCTCTGCTCGGCGTCATCTACATCGACCTGCTCGTGACCTGGCAGCTCGAGTGGTGGATCGCCGTGCTGGTGGTCATTGTGGGCGGCGTCGTGCTGGGTGCGGTCCACGGTTTCCTCGTCACGCGGCTGCGCCTGCAGCCCTTCATCGTCACGCTGTGCGGCCTGCTGATCTACCGCGGCGTCGCCCGCTACTACACCAACGACGGCACCGCGGGCTTCGAGTTCGGCCAGAGCTTCCCGACGCTCGAATGGCTGACGACGGGCCGCACGCTGGGCGTGCCGCATTCCTTCATCATGTTCCTGGCCGTCGCCGCCGTGATGGCGGTGGTGCTGCATCGCTCGGTGTTCGGCCGCTACCTGTTCGCCGTCGGCAAGAACGAGGAGGCGGCGCGCTACTCGGGCATTCGCACCGGGCGCATCGTGGCGGCAGCCTATATCATCAGCGGCGGCCTGGCCGGTCTCTCTTCGATCTACCTGGCGATGTACACGCGCTCGATTTCGCCGGCGTCGCACGGCAATTTCTACGAGCTCTACGCCATCGCTGCCGCCGTGCTGGGCGGCTGCTCGCTGCGCGGCGGCGAGGGCTCGATCCTGGGCATCGTGCTGGGCGCCATCCTGCTGCAGATCCTGCAGAACCTGGTGAACCTGCTGGGCATTCCGAGCTCGCTCAACTTCGCCGTCATGGGCACGGTGATCCTGATCGGCGTCATAGCCGACCAGCAGCTCACGCGCCTCCGGGATCGCCGCGCCAGACGTTAGAGCGCTTGGGGCGCGCGCCACTCCAGTGGCGCGTCATGGTCTTCCGGAGCGCGGACCTCCAGGTCCGCTCATGATTCATGTTGCGGACCTCGAGGTCCGCGCTCCAAAGAGACGCGCCACTGGAGTGGCGCGCCCCAGCGATGAGCCGATTTCGACCGCTCAGGTCGGCGTGCTGGCAGCCTCGACGGCCGGCTTCGGCTTGGGCTTCTTTCGTTCCTCAAAGCGCTGCAGCAGGGTGAAGAACGACGGCACGAACAGCACGGCCAGGCAGGTCGAGGCGATCATGCCGCTGAACACGGCGAGGCCCAGCGAGATGCGCGAGTTCGCGCCGGCGCCGGTCGCGGTTACCAGCGGCACCACGCCCAGGATGAAGGCGAACGAGGTCATCAGGATGGGCCGGAAGCGCGTGCGGGCCGCCTCGACGGCGGCCTCGACGATCGGCTTGCCTTCGATCTTGCGGGCTTCGCGCGCCACCTCGACGATCAGGATGGCGTTCTTGGCGCCGAGCGCGATCAGCAGCATCAGGCCGATCTGCGTGTAGAGGTTGTTGGCCAGGCCGATGCTGCCCAGCGCGATCGCCGGCCCGATCAGCGCCAGCGGCACGGCCAGGATCACGGCGAGCGGCGCGATCCAGCTTTCGTACTGGCCGGCCAGGCAGAGATAGACCAGCAGGATGGCCAGCGCGAAGACGTAGAGCAGCTGGTTGCCGACGATGTTCTCCTGGTAGGACATCGCCGTCCATTCGTAG
>DATHNU010001179.1:0-7525 GCA_035485695.1 Reyranella sp.
TCCCAATCGGCCATGCGCATGGCTACTTTCTGATAATCGTCGAGCAGGGCGAGCTTGATCGTTTGCGGCATGGCGTTTCCTGGGGGACAATGGTTGGTCCGATACTATAGCCGCAGGAGGCGGTTATGAGCATCACCGTCAAGCCGACGCATGCCGATTTCGTGACCGAGATTTCCGGCGTCGACCTTGCCCGTCCGCTCGCGTCCGCGGACCGCGGCGCCATCGAGGACGCGATCAACCGCTATGCCATCGTGGTCTTTCACGACCAGACGCTCACCGACGAGCAGCAGATCGACTTCGCCCGAAATTTCGGCCCGATCGCTTCCTCGGCGCAGAAGGCGCGGCATACCGGCATCAAGCATCGCATCGCCTCGAACGACATCGCCGACATCTCCAATCTCGACGGCGACGGCAAGGTCCTCGAACCCGACAGCAAGCGCCGGCTCGACTGGCTGGCCAATCGCCTGTGGCACACCGACGCCTCGTTTCGCGCCGTGCCGGGGGCGCTCTCCATGCTCTACGCCCATGTCGTGCCCGACGAGGGCGGCGAGACGGAATTCGCCGACCTGCGCGCAGCCTACGACGCGCTGCCGGACATGACCAAGAAGCAGCTCGAGGGGCTGATCGCCGAGCATTCGATCTGGCATTCGCGCAGCCAGCTCGCCGTCACCACCTACACGCCGGAAGAGCGCGCCAGCCTGCCGCCGGTGCCGCAGCGCGTGGTGCGCACGCATCCCGGCTCGGGGCGCAAGACGCTCTATGTCGCCGCGCACGCCTCGCACATCATCGGCATGCCGATCGCCGACGGCCGCCTCTTGCTGATGGACCTGATCGAGCACGCCACGCAGCGCCAGTTCGTCCATGCCCATATCTGGAAACAGGGCGACCTGGTGATCTGGGACAATCGCTGCACCATGCATCGCGCGCGGCCGTTCGACACGACCAAGGTGCGCGACCTCCGCCGCGTCACCACGCGCGACGTCGCCTCGACGCTGGAACAAGCCGCCTAGGAGGCTGCCATGGCCGTGGATCCGGCTGCGGACTGGGGACCGGACGCTTCGATCGAATACCACGTCCTCGACCTCGCGCTATTACCCCAAGTGTCGGAAAGCGCAGTGACTGCCTGCATGCAGCGCTATCCCGAAGCGGGTCCTCACTTGCGCAGTGCTCTGGAGGGATTTGCGGCTGGCGGGAGGGAGACGAACGAAAAGGCGCAGGGTTTGTTCCGCGCCCTGCATATCATGGGGGAAATGCGCGACTCCCAGGCCTGCGCGCCGCTGCTCCGCCTGCTCGGTCGTGATCCCGAAGAGGTCGGATGGCTGCTGGGTGACGCGATCACCGAAACATTGCCGCGGATACTAGTTGGCGTCTTCGACGGCGACGCTGACGCCTTGTTCGAGGCGATCGCCGATCAGGACCGGGACGAACTCGTCCGCGCTTCGCTGCTTCGCGCGGCGACTTTCCTGACATGGGAAGGGCGCATCGATCGCGCCGTCATGGTCGCCTTCCTCGTGCGGTTCGGGTCCGGCGAGTTGGCGGTGGAGACCGAGTTTGTCTGGCATGGGTGGGTCGACGCGATTGCGTTGCTGGGACTCCGCCATCTCGAGCCCCTCGTGACGCAGGCCCTGGCGAAGGGCCTCATCGACGAGTTCATATTCGAACGCGACGAGTTCGATGCCTCTCTCGAGCGCGCCGAGCGCAATCCCGCGGAAATCTCGCGTTTCACCGATGTCGGCATGGGACATTTGGACGATGTTCTCAACATTTTACGGGACTTTGATGCCCAAGACGACGAACAGGACGAGGAGGCCTCCGCGCGTTTCGAAAGCGTGAAGGACATGTCTGACCAGCCTGTAATCAATCCCTTCCGGCATGTCGGACGCAACGATCCGTGTCCCTGCGGCAGCGGCAAGAAGGCCAAGCGCTGCTGCCTCGCCGCATGAACAGCAACACCTAGAGAACGCCTGAAATGCCACGCCCCATCGATGTCTGGCTGGCCGCGGGCGTACGCACGCCTTTCGCCAAGGTCGATGGCGCGCTGGCCGCCTTCGACGCCATCGAGCTTTCCGTGCCGGTGGCGCGTCACATGGTGGCCGAGCTCAAGGGCGGCAGGCCCGACTTCGCGGTGTGGGGCGTCGTGGTGCCCAGCCTCACCTTCAGCAACATCGCCCGCGAGGTGCTGATGGATGCCGGCATCGACGCCACGGTGCCCGCCTTCTCCACCGTCATGGCCTGCTCGACCAGCATGATGGGCGCCATCGAGGCCGCCGGCATGATCGACGGGGACAGCTACAATCTCGCGCTGGTGGGCGGCGTCGACAGCGTCAGCCGCATCCAGATCGGGCTTGGGCAGCGACTGTCGGACTGGCTGCGCAAGTTCCAGCAGGCGCGCTCGCTCGGCCAGAAGATCGACCAGGTCACGCACGTCCGGCTTCAGGACATCCGGCTGTTCATCCCGGCGATCGTCAATCGAACGACCGGGCTCAGCATGGGCGAGCACACCGAGATCACCGCCAAGGAGTGGCAGATCGGCCGCGCGGAGCAGGACGAGATCGCGCTCGCCAGCCACCAGCACGCGGTGGCCGGCTGGGAGAAAGGGTTCTTCGACGATCTCGTGATCCCGATGGGCGACGTCAGGCGCGACACCATTCCGCGCAAGGACACATCGCTGGAGAAGCTCGCGCGCCTGCCGCCCACGTTCGATCGCACCAGCGGCAAGGGCAGCCTGACGGCCGGCAACTCCTCGCCGCTCACCGACGGAGCGGCTGGGATCTGGGTCGCCTCGTCGAAGGGACTGGAGCGACTTCCCTCGACGACGCCGCGCGTAAAACTGGTCGATTGGGAGATCGGCTCGGTCGATTTCCGCGTCGAGGGCCTTCTAATGGCGCCGGCCTTCGCCATCCCCCGCCTGCTGGCGCGCCATGACCTCACCTATGCCGACATCGATCTCTGGGAGATCCACGAGGCGTTCGCCGCCCAGGTGGCCTTTCATTTGAAGGCGCTGCAAGACGCCAGCTTCCTGCGCGACAGGGCCAAGGTGCCGCGGGATTTCGGCGCCTTTCCAAAGGAGCGCATGAACCCCAATGGCGGCAGCACCGCCATCGGCCATCCGTTCGGCGCCACCGGCGCCCGCATCATCAGCCAGGCCGTGAAGGAGCTCGCCGCCATGCCAAAAGGTCAACGTGCGATCGTCAGCATTTGCGCCGACGGCGGCCAGGGCAGCGTCCTGCTGCTGGAGGCAGCATGATGAGCGTCGATTTCCTGCTCACGACCTTGATCATCGTCGTCTCGCCCGGCACCGGCGTGCTGTTCACCATGGCGACCGGCCTGTCGCGCGGCTCGCGCGCCAGCGTGGTCGCGGCCTTCGGCTGCACGCTGGGCATCGTGCCGCACATGGCGGCGGCGATCCTGGGGCTGGCGGCGCTGCTGCACACCAGCGCGCTTGCCTTCCAGACCTTCAAGTATCTGGGCGTGGCCTATCTTCTCTATATGGCCTGGATGACGCTGAAGGAGCATGGCGCCCTCAAGATCGAGAAGGAGGTCGGCGCCCGTTCGGCCACCCAGGTGATCGTCTCGGCCATCCTGATCAACATCCTCAATCCCAAGCTCTCGATCTTCTTCTTCGCCTTCCTGCCGCAGTTCGTGAGCCCGGCCGAACCCGACCCGCTGCTGCGCATGTCGGAGCTGAGCGCCGTCTTCATGGCGCTGACCTTCGTCGTCTTCGTGGGCTACGGCCTGTTCGCCGCATCGATCCGCAACCACGTGATCTCGCGCCCGAAGGTGCTCGTCTGGATGCGCCGCACCTTCGCCGGCGCCTTCGCGCTGCTGGGCGCCAAGCTCGCCTTCGCCGATCGATGATGGGAGAGATGACGCCGAGCAGGTACCGCTGGTTCATCATCTTCCTTTTGTTCGCCATCACCGCCGTCAATTATATCGATCGCGCCGCCATCTCCTACGCCATCCCGGCGATGCAGCGTGACCTCGGCCTCTCGCCCGCGGATACGGGCATCATCCTGGGCGCGTTCGGCATCGGCTATGCGATCACGACCCTGTTCGGCGGCTTCGCCGTCGATCGTTACGGCCCGCGTCTGGTACTCACCGTCGCCGCGACATTATGGAGCGTGTCGATCGGCGCCACGGCGCTGGCCAGCGGCTTCATCGTTCTCTACGCGTCGCGCGTGCTGCTGGGCGTGTCGGAGGGACCCAACTTTCCCGCCCTCACCGGCGCGGTCAGCCGCTGGCTTTCGCCGCACGAGCGGGCAACCGCGCTGGGCAACGCCCTGTTCGCCGTGCCTCTGGCGCTCGCGATCGGCGGCCCCCTCTGCACGCAGCTGCTGGGCTGGCTCGACTGGCGCCTCACCTTCGCCGCCCTGTTCGTCTTGTCGATCGTCTGGGTGCCGTTGTGGCATTTCCTGTTCCGCGACGATCCGGCGAAGTCCCGCTTCGTCAATGCGGCCGAGCTCGCCCACATCCGGGCCGACGATCCCTCGGCCACCGCCGTTTATGCCGCGCCGAAGTCGTGGCCCGAACCCGGCGTGCTCCGCGCTTTGCTGACCAACCGGACGTTGCTCGCCAACTACTGGGCATTCTTCGTCTTCGGCTATTTCCTGTTTTTCTTCATGACCTGGATGCCAAGCTATCTCGAGCGCGCCTACGGACTCGAGCTGCACACCGTGGGCCTATTCACGGTCCTGCCCTGGCTGGCGGCGGCGGCTCTGCTGTGGCTGCTCGGGCGCTGGTCGGACTATCTGCTGAAGACGACGGGCCGGCTGCGTATCGCCCGCTCCTATCTCATCGCCGGCAGCCAGTTCGTCGCGGCGCTGGCTGTCGTTCCCGTGGCGCTCACCCACGATCTCACCGTGGCCATCGCCGGGATCACGCTGGCGGTCGCCGCCTCGATGGGCGCCAACGCCGCCTACTATGCGGTGAATGTCGATATCGTGCCGGCGCGCGCGGCGACGGCGCTCGGCATAATGGATTTCGGCTTCGCCCTCTCGGGATTCCTGGCACCCGCCATCACCGGATGGGTGCTGAATTTGCGCGGCTCGTTCGTCGATGGGTTCCTGCTGATGACAGCGCTCGCCTTGTCCTCGGTGCTGGTCGTGCTTCTGTTCCACCATCCCGACAAGGATCGTGAAGCCTCGGTCTCGTAGGTCTGATTCCATTTGAGTTGAGGACGGCTGTGATGGCGTACCCGAAATCATATCGATCCATCGACATCGACGGCCTCTCGATCTTCTATCGGGACGCCGGTCCGCGCGATGCACCAATCGTGCTCCTGCTGCACGGCTTTCCCTCATCGTCTCGCATGTACGAGCCGTTGTTTGCACGCCTGGCCGACAGATACCGCCTGATTGCACCCGACTATCCGGGTTTCGGCCATAGCGACGCGCCGGACCCCTCGGTGTTTGCCTACACCTTCGATCACCTGGCCGAGGTGATGGACGGCTTTGTCAGGGCGCTTGGCTTGGAACGCTACAGCCTGTTCGTGCAGGACTATGGCGGCCCGGTCGGCTTTCGCCTCGCCGTGGCGCACCCCGAGCGATTGCAGGCGCTGATCATCCAGAATGCCGTCGCCCACGAGGACGGGCTCGGTCCCTTGTGGGCGACTCGACGCGCCTTCTGGGCGGATCGGCGAACGCACGAGGCGGCGCTTCGGGATAATTTCCTGTCGCTGGCGGCAACCCGGCAACGCCATCTCGGCCGCAGTCCCCGTCCGTGGGCATACGATCCCGATCTCTGGACGGACGAATTCGCGTTCCTCAGCCGTCCTGGCCAAGCCGACATCCAGACGGATTTGTTTTTCGATTACCGCACCAACGTCACGCGCTATCCCGCTTGGCAAGCTTGGCTGCGCGATCGGCGTCCGGGCCTGCTGGTGTTGTGGGGTCGATACGATCCTTCGTTCGATGTCGCGGAAGCTCAAGCGTATCGCCGAGATGTTCCTGACGCCGAGGTTCACATCCTCGATGCTGGCCACTTCGCGCTCGACGACCGACGAGATTGCCACCCTCATGGACGCTTTCCTGGCGCGAATCGTCCGGCAAACCGCCTAGTCGTCGTTCTATCGGTACTGGTCGGCAGGTTGCAGCCCAGCCTCAGCGTACGCCCGCTGATCAGTGCCGGCGATAGCTCACCTCGGCGTCAACGAGGCCGCCATGAAGGCGGCCGGCGACCTCATGCATCACACGGCTGGAACCGGAGGCGGCAGCTCCGCCCACGTACTGCTGCCCCCGTTCTGCCATGCGTCATTCATCGATTGGCTTCTTGCCCCGCAAACCACAGCTTCGAGTCAGCCACCCGCACACGTGCTTCCGGCAGGCCAAGTTCCCGCCGGACGATATTGGTGCCTTCGACCAGGGCCACGCACTTGTAGAAGGCGATGCGGCGCGACAGGCCCTCGCGGCCAAATCCGCAATCGGTGCTGATGATCAGCTGCTCCTTGGGGATGTATTCCAGCGCCTTGCGGATCAGCGCCGCCACGTGCTCGGCCGGCTCGACCACCGTGTTGCAATGGTTGACCACGCCGATGGCGATCTTCTTGTCGGTCTTGACGTGCTTGAAGAGCGGCAGGTCCTGGCCGTCCGAGCTGGCGCATTCGATCGTCAGGACATCGCAGTCGAGTCGCAGCAGATGCGGCAAGCCTCGCTCATAGCTCGGCACCTTCCAGTGCACGCGCTGCTGGTTGGGATTGCCCCAGCAGGTATGCACCCAGATCTCGGCGTTGACGCCTGCGAGCTGGCGATTGAAGGCCTCGGTCTGGAACTCGAGATCGGCGTCGGTGGTGCCCTCTTGCTGGGCGCGACTGTGGTGCGGAGGCTCCTCGACCTGGATCAGCGGGCAGCCGGCGTCGGCCAGCTCGCGGAACTCGGCGTTCATGATGTCGCAGAGATCGAGGATCATCGACTTGTCGTCGTCATAGAACTCGTTCCACAACATCGAGGCCAGGGCTGGAGCGCAGATGGCGCCGAACTTGAGCGGCCGGTCGGTCAGGCGCTGCGCCACTTTCCACAGCTCGGTGTATTCCAGGGGGCCACGCGAGAGCTTCTGGCGCACCACGCCGGGCTGATAGGCCTCCTGGACCTCCCACAAAATCTTGCCGGGACGCAGGCCGTGCCGCGACATCCAACCCCGCGAAATGTCGCGATGGCCGTCGATGCCGCCCAGCCGTTCGATGGGATAGAAGAACCACGACTTGCCGCCCACGGTGAGATCGAAGCGGCTGTCGCCGTCGGTCACGATATCGAGCCCTGCTGCTTCCTGCTCGCCGATGATGCTGGCGACCGCGTCGAGATACTGTTCGCGGAAAAGAGAATCGCCCAGCGCCGATTTGAACGATCGGCCGGCCAGGCTGCGGTCGAACCAATGTGGCCGTGGGTAGGAACCGGTGATCGTGGTCGGCAGAATCATGTCTCGCGTGACGGTGAGCACAGTGGTCTCCGCTGGTTGCGCAAGGATGATAGAGCACTGGTCTCGCCACCCGCCAGTTAATCGGCCGGACCAGCGGACCGAAGAGCCGCACTGC
>DATHNU010001180.1:0-2812 GCA_035485695.1 Reyranella sp.
GGAACTGGCGGCGGACCTCTTCGACCACCGACTGCGCGGCGCGGCCGACCGCCAGCATCGACATGCCGCCGAACAGATACGGCAGGCCGCCGCCGATCAGCAGGCCGACCACGACGTAGGGGTTCTGCAGCGAGAAGCTGACCGACTTCACGCCGAGCTTGCCCTGGGCGATGAAGTAGTCGAGGTCCGACGTGTAGGCGGCGAACAGCACCAAGGCGCCGAGGCCCGCCGAGGCGATGGCGTAGCCCTTGGTGACGGCCTTGGTGGTGTTGCCGACGGCATCGAGCGCGTCGGTGTTCTTGCGCACTTCCTTCGGCAGCCCCGCCATTTCGGCGATGCCGCCGGCATTGTCGGTGACGGGGCCGTAGGCGTCGAGCGCCACCACCATGCCGGCGAGCGCCAGCATGGCTGTGGTGGCGATGGCGATGCCGAACAGGCCGGCGAGGATGTAGCAGGTGACGATGCCGGCGCAGATCAGCAGCGCTGGCAGCGCGGTGGCTTCCATCGACATCGCAAGACCGGCGATGACGTTGGTGCCGTGGCCTGTGACTGAGGCCTGCGCCACCGCCTTGACCGGGCGGTAGTCGGTGCCGGTGTAGTATTCGGTGATCCACACGATCAGGCCGGTGATGACCAGGCCGACCAGGGAGCACCAGAACAGCGTCATGCCGGTGAAGGAGCGGTCGCCCACCTTGAGCACTGTGTCCATGCCGACGACCCAGCTGGTGGCGAACCAGATGGCCGGGATCGACAGCACGGCGGCGGCGATCACGCCCTTGTACATCGCCCACATGATGTTGCCGTCGGAGCCGAGGCGGACGAAGAAGGTGCCGATGATCGAGGTGATGATGCAGACGCCGCCGATGACCAGCGGGTAGGTCATCAGCTTGGCGACCAGCGCCGGATCAGCCACGAAGAAGATCGAGGCCAGCACCATGGTGGCGACGGTGGTCACTGCATAGGTCTCGAACAGGTCGGCGGCCATGCCGGCACAGTCGCCGACATTGTCGCCCACGTTGTCGGCGATGGTGGCCGGGTTGCGCGGGTCATCCTCGGGAATGCCGGCTTCGACCTTGCCCACCATGTCGCCGCCGACGTCGGCGCCCTTGGTGAAGATGCCACCGCCGAGACGGGCGAAGATCGAGATCAGCGAGGCGCCGAAGCCCAGCGAGACCAAGGCGTCGATCATCTCGCGGCTTCCGACGGCGATGCCCATGTTGATCAGCACGGCGAAGTAGCCGACCACGCCCAGGAGAGCGAGACCCGCCACCAGCATGCCGGTAACCGCCCCCGCCTTGAAGGCGAGGTCGAGGCCCTGCCCCAGGCTCTTTTGTGCCGCCACGGCGGTACGTACGTTGGCGCGTACCGACACGTTCATGCCGATGAAGCCGGTGGCGCCGGAAAGAACCGCGCCGATCAGGAAGCCGACGGCTGCATATTTGCCGAGCAGGATGGCGAGCAGCACGAGCACGATGACGCCGACGATGGCAATCGTGGTGTACTGACGGCGCAGATAGGCGGCGGCGCCCTCCTGTATGGCCTGCGCGATCTCCTGCATGCGCGGAGTGCCGGCGTCGGCGGCCATAACCCGCGACGCGGTGACGACCCCATACAGCACGGCGATCACGCCGCAGCCCATGACGGCCCAAAGAACGTTAGACATTTTTTCTAACCTATTGTTTTAACGGCGTTCTCAGCCTGGCGCTCGCCGAAGTACTGGACCTCCCCCGGCGCGAGGCGGGCGGAAAATGGCAGAACGCCTCCTTCCGCGCAACCCGTCGCCGCAATCGCACTCAGGAAAAGGCCCATTGCCTCAAAGACTTGGCTCAAGCGCGCGAGGGGTGACGCAATTGGAACAGGCCGATCACCAGGAAGGCCACAAAGACCAGGCCCAGCGCCACGTAGTTGAGGGCGGCCCAGCCTTTGAGCTCGAGCACGACACTCGCCATCAGGCTGGCGGTCGTGGTGGCCCCGAACACCATGAAGTCGTTGAAGGCCTGGGCCTTGCCGCGCTCGGCCGGCCGGTAGGTCGTGGTGAGGAGGGTCGTGGCGCCGACGAACAGGAAGTTCCAGCCCACCCCGTTGAGGCAGAGCGCGATGCGGAAGTGCCATTCGGTGATCCCCATCAGGGCGACCACGACGCCGGCGACCAGCAGCGCGATGCCCGTCATCATCATCTTGAACACGCCGTGGCGGGCGATCAGCTGGCCGGTGAAGAAGGCCGGCACGAACATGCCCATGACATGGACGAAGATCGTGACCGGCGCCTCGGTCTTGCTCAAGCCGCACATGACGATGGCCAGCGGCGAGGCCGCCATCACGAACGACATCACGCCAAAGGCGATGATGGCGCCGGCGCAGGCGACCATGTAGGCCGGCTGGGTGACGATCTCGAGCAACGGCCGCTGCGCGCCGGTCGAATCCTCCGCCTTCACCGCCGGAAACTCGATGAAGCCCAGCACGACGAAGACAATCGCATGGACCACGATGACGGCGCAGAAGCTCGCCTGGAAAGTCGGCAGCCAGAGATCGGGGGTGAAGCGCGCCAGGCTGGGCCCGACGATGCCGGCCAGCACGCCGCCCGCTGTCACGTAGGAGATCGCCTGGGCGCGGAAGCGACCGGGCGCCAGTTCGACGGCGGCGAAGCGATAGAGCTGCATGTTGGCGATGCCGTAGCCCAGGAACAGACCGCCCACGCACATCACCGGGAAGCTGCCCAGGCCGAGCCCGATGGCGGCGAATGAGGCGCCGACCATGCCCATCGCCGAGCCGGAGCGGAAGCCGAACTTGCGGCCGCGCCGCATCATCAGCA
>DATHNU010001181.1:0-2043 GCA_035485695.1 Reyranella sp.
AAGTCCGCGTCGAGTTCCTCGGCGAGAATCATGGCCACCGCCGTATAGATGCCCTGGCCCATCTCGACTTGCGGCATGACGAGCGTGGTCTTGCCGTCGTTGCCGATACGGATGAAGGCGTTGGGCGCGAACGGCCCTTCGGGAGCGTAGGCCATGGGCACGGGCTCATTGGCCGCGCGCACGGGAAGATGGAAGGCGAGCAGGAATCCGCCCGCCAGGCCGCCGGTCAGCAGGCGACGGCGCGAGGGTCCGCCGGAGAGCTTGGTCGCAACACCCATGATCGCCTCCTACGACTGTTCGGAAGCAGCGCGCTTGATGGCGGCGCGAATGCGCACATAGGTGCCGCAGCGGCAGATATTTCCCGACATGGCGGCGTCGATGTCCGAATCATCCGGATTGGGCGTGGCCGCGAGCAGCGCCGCGGCCGACATGATCTGGCCCGACTGGCAGTAACCGCACTGGATCACTTCTAGGTCGAGCCAGGCCTTCTGCACCTTCGCGCCGGCAGGGCTGGCGCCGACGCCTTCGATGGTCGTGACGGCGCGGTCGCGCACGGCACCGACGGGCAGCAGGCACGAGCGTACCGGCTTGCCGTCGATATGCACCGTGCAGGCGCCGCACTGGGCGATGCCGCAACCGAACTTGGTGCCGGTCATGCCCAGCACGTCACGCAGGACCCAGAGCAGCGGCATGTCATCCGGCGCCTCGAAGGTCTTCTGTTCACCGTTGATTTTCAGTGTCGCCATGGAAGCCTTCCAATCCGGTTACTCGAGCGGAACAGCTCTTCTTCGGCCGCCAACGTTAGGCGCCCATACGATCCGTCCGCAAGTGTACACCCTTGACTTGAATCACATAGCTGACCCGCCGCCCGGCGGGCTATCGACGAGTTCTCTGGGTAAGCCTAGATTTTCTTTCGAGACATGCTCGTTAAGAACGCAAAGGCTTCGTTAAAAGTCGTGAGCCAGGCGGCTCATCCCGGGAGACTCAGCACGGGCTTCACGCCCAGCAGCACCAGCCGCGAGATGGCATTATCGCTCCAGGGCCCGTCATCGCTGACATCGAGGCGGCGACCCACGAGATGCACCACCGAGCGGCGACCCGGGGTATCAGCGAAGCACACGATGCCTTTTGCACGCAGCACGCCGGGTGCATCGCGCAACATTGCCAGCACGGTTTCACGCTCCACCGGCTCCGGCCATTCGTATGACCAGCTCGCGAAGCCGTCCGCCGTGCCGCAGCCCGCCGGCCCGCCATGACGGTCGAGCCCGAACAGCAGGTCGAGCGGCACATCGGCATGGCGCGCCTCAAGGACGGGCGCCGCCGATTGCGCCGACAGCCAGCCGCGCAAGGCGGCGAGGTCATGGGCGAGGTCGACCTTGTTCAGGACCAGCAGGTCGGCGGCGGCGAGCTGGCGCGTCACCGTATCGCCGACGCGACGGTCGGCGGCGCGCTGAAGGACATGGGCGGCATCGACCACGACGATCACGCCGTCGCGCGCCAGGCGTGGCTCCAGGACCGCGAGATCGGCGACGCGGCCGGGATCGGCCACGCCCGACGCTTCGACCACGATATGATCGAAGCGTTCCGGACGGTCCAGCAGTGACAAAAGCGTGGTCACCAGCGAATCGCCGATCGTGCAGCACAGGCAGCCATTGGCGAGCGCGATCGTGTCGCCGCCGTGCTCGGCCACCAGCCGTCCGTCGATGTCGAGGGCGCCGAAATCGTTGACCATCACCGCGAAGCGTCGTCCGGTGGCGCCGCGCAGCAGGCGGTTGAGCAACGTCGTCTTGCCGGCGCCCAGGAAGCCGCCGATCACGGTGAAGGGAATCGCGTCGCTCGTCATGGGAACGATACGCCACAACATTGCTCAGTTCTGTCAAGCAGCCGGGAGCAAGACGACAGAAAATAATGTTTGCGCACCGATTTCATCTCCCTCCCTCGTCATACGGGGGAGGTGGCCCGCAGGGCCGGAGGGGGAAAGCCCCAGTCGAGGTCCTTGAAGATTTCAGATCTGAAACTTTCAGACATCGTCGTTGGGGCCTT
>DATHNU010001182.1:0-2973 GCA_035485695.1 Reyranella sp.
TTTACAGTCTGCTGCCATTGACCGCTCGGCCACCCCTCCGAACCTGCGGCAACGCGGCGCGAGATAAGCCTGTTCAGCCCGTCGAAACGGGCGCGCGTTGCTCGCAAATCCAATGGGTTACGTCAAGGCCCAAATCCCCGCGACGCAGGATTTGCCGCCGCCACCGCCGCGCCATACAAGCTCCGCCATGCGCCCCCGCCCTCATCGCTCCCCTCGTCCGTCCCGTGGCGGTCACCAGTCGGTATGGCTTTATGGCCGCCATCCCGTGCTGGCGGCGCTCGCCAACCCCGACCGCAGGCTCGAGCGGCTGCTGGCGACGCGCGACGTGGCCGATCGCCATGCCGCCGAGTTCGCCAGCAGCTCGGCCAAGACTGAAATCCTGTCGCGCGAGGATCTCGCCCAGCGCCTGCCGGCCGGCGCCGTCCACCAGGGGATCGCCGCCCTCGTCGCCCCACTCGAGGAGCCGCAAATCGAGGATCTGCTGGCCCGCTGCGGCGATGATGCCCTCGTGCTGGCGCTCGACCAGGTCACCGACCCGCACAATGTCGGCGCCATCCTGCGTTCCGCCGCAGCCTTCGGCGTGACCGGCCTGATCGTCACCGAACGCCATGCACCCACCGACACCGGCGTGCTGGCCAAGGCCGCGTCCGGCGCGCTGGAGATCGTGCCGCTGGTGCGCGCGGTCAACCTCTCGCGCGCCCTCGATCAACTGAAGGAAGCAGGCTTCTGGCTCTACGGGCTCGACGAAGGCGGCGACGTCAGGATCGGCGATCTCGATCTCGCCGGCCGCACCTGTATTGCGCTCGGCGCCGAGGGTGAAGGATTGCGCCGGCTGACCGCCGAAAAATGCGACCGGCTGGTGACCATTCCGACCGAGGCGAAGCTTGCCTCGCTTAATGTCTCCAATGCGGCGGCGATTGCGGCCTACGAATGGAAGCGGCGGCGCGCATCGTGAAGTCGAAGGCAAAGGCCTTTATCCTCAATGACTTCCAGACGATAATTCCGATGATGGGCCGGGTTAGCACAGTGGTAGTGCAGCGGTTTTGTAAACCGAAGGTCGGGGGTTCAAATCCCTCACCCGGCACCATCCTGCTCCGCGCTGACGCGCTTCGCAGGATGTCGCCGAAGCCCCGACGCAGGAGGGCTACTTCGCCGACAGCGACAATCGCCGGTCCAGAAGCTCGAGGGCGAGCAGGACCTCGGCCAGCAGGCGCTGGAAGGCATAGAACCAGCCAGCCGGGCCGTCGAGCAGCGCCCCTTTGGCAATCAGCACATAAAAGAAGACGAGAAGCGGCGCGGGCCATCCCATCAGCCTGATGCGGTCGGCCCGCGACAGCGCATCACGCGGCGCCTCCAGCAGGTGGGCGGCCTCCCGCGAGGCGTATCGGAGCTGAGACTGCAGCCAGCGCGCCAGCGGTTTGCGATCGTCGTGATAGATGATGCCCTTCAGGGCGGACACGCTGCCCGCGATCCTGATCCGATGGCCGTGGCCCTCGTTCTCGTAATGGGCGTCGCCGACCCGATAGAGCACGGCCCGCGGCGGATAGAGCGTCGCGCGCAACGGCCTGCCGTAGATGCGATAGATGAAGTCGACGCTGAAGCCTGCCTGCTGCGGCGTCGGCTGCAGGCGGCCAAGCTCCGCGATCAGCTCGTCGCTCAGCTCATAATCCGCATCGAGCGAGAGCACCCACGGCGTGCGGATGTGCGACAGGCCGAAATTGCATTGCTCGGCAAAGCCGTCGAACGGTCGGTGGTGGACCTCGATGCGCGGATCCTTGGCCAGGAAGTCCAGCGTGCCGTCGGTGCTGCCGCTGTCGACGACCACGATCCGACGGGCCCAGCCGAGCTTGCCGAGGGTCCGCCCGATATTCTGGATCTCGTCGTACGTGATCAGAAGCGGCGTGATGTCGTCGACAAAGCTCATGCGATGGACGTCAACGGGATGTCGTCGGGGTCACGATTCGCGCCCGGTGTGCCGTCATCCAGCTCCACGCGTTGGTGATGATGTTTGGCAGATCTGAGTGACGGGGGCTCCACTTCAGCGCCGTCCTCGCAAGCGACGCATCGGCCACGAGAACGGGCGGATCGCCGGCACGCCGTGCTTCCGCCTGGGTGGGAATGGCCTTGCCGGTGATCTCGCGGGCTCGCGCGATGACCTCGTTGATGCTGGCACCCCGCCCGGTTCCGAGATTGTAGGCTGAAAACTGGCCCGGCCGGCAGGCCGATAACGCGGCAACGTGAACCGATGCGAGATCGCTCACATGGATGTAGTCGCGGATGCAGGTCCCGTCCGGCGTCTCGTAGTCGGTCCCGAAGATGGAAATCCGGGGACGGATGCCGAGGGCCGTCTGCAGCACCAATGGAATGAGATGCGGCTCGGGATCGTGTTCCTCGCCCAAGTCTCCATCAGGATCGGCGCCGGCGGCGTTGAAGTAGCGCAAGGCAATCGCTCCGAGCCCATGGGCGGCGCAGGCATCGCGAAGGATTTCTTCAGCCATGCGTTTGGAACGGCCGTAGGTATTGATGGGATTCTGCGCCATCATCTCGACGATCGGCAGGCGCGGCGGCACGCCATAGGTCGCGCAGGAGCTGGAAAACACGATCGAGCCCACGTCATGCGTGCGCATGGTCTCCAGGAGCGTGATCATCCCGGCGACGTTTGCGCGATAATAGAGCGTCGGCTCCCTCATCGATTCGCCGACATAGGCCATGGCGGCGAAGTTGATGACGGCTTCCGGCCGATGGCGGCGGATCACCTCGCCGAGTGCGGCGGGGTCGTTGAGATCGCCCCGCTCCAGTGGCCCCCATTTGACCGCCCAGCCGTGCCCGGTCCGCAAATTGTCGTAGACAATCGGCGTATGCCCGGCTTGGGCGAGGGCCTTGCACGTATGCGAGCCGATATATCCAGCACCGCCCGCCACCAATACACGCACTATCCGAACCCTCGCTCAAATTCCTGAAAGTCCCTCGACC
>DATHNU010001183.1:0-5024 GCA_035485695.1 Reyranella sp.
CCATCTCCGACCAGACCGACATCGAGGTCGAGGCGCGGCCGATCCGCGAACTTATAGACGCCTAGACCTTCCTGAACCGGCGCTCGATCGCGTCGTGCCGCGCCAGCAGCCGGCGGGCGCGGTCGATCACCGGGATGTCGATCATCTTGCCATCGACGGTGAAGGAGCCGCGGCCGTCGGCTGCGGCCTTTTCATCGGCGGCGATCAGCTTCCTGGCCTGAGCGACCTCGGCCGGGTCGGGCGTGAAGGCTTCGTTCAGCGCCTGCACCAGCCCGGGATGCACGCAGGTGCCGCCCGAGAAGCCGAAGCGCCGCGCCCGCACCGCGCTCTTCTTGTAGGCCGCGGGATCGGTGTAGTCGGCCACCGTGCCGAGGATGCCGAACATCGCCACGTCGTGCGCTTGGGCGGCGAACGCGACCAGCCGCTTGGGCAGTTCGAGGCTCTCGTCGCTCGGGATCGAGCCGGTTTCCAGCGCAAAGTCCTCGCCGCCCAGCATCATCGAGATCAGCCGTGGCGCATGTGCCGCGATGTCGTCGATATGGGCCATGGCGCGCGGATGCTCGATCATGGCGCCGAAACCGACGCTGCCTGCTGGCATGCCGCGCTCGCGTTCGAGTTCGCTCACCGCCTCGTCTAAAAGTTTCAGATGCTGCACGCCTTCGGTCTTGGTGATGAACAGCGCCGAGAGGCCGGGCCGCACCGCCGCCTCGATGTCGGGGATGGCAAGGCGCAGCGGCCGGTTGATGCGCACCGCCACGTCGGCGCCGCCGCGCGCCACCTTCTTCATCGTCTCGGGCAGCATCTCGCGCGCCCGGGGCTTCTCGGCCAGGGTCACGCTGTCCTCGAGATCGACCAGCACGCAGTCGGCGCCGCGCTCGTGCGCCTTGTCGATGAACTTCGGGACATTGCCCGGCACGTAGAGGATCGAGCGCCAGACGGGCGGGGTCGGTCTGGAGGAGGAGGGACGGTTCACTTCTTCTTTCCCTTGGCGATCGCGCCGGCCTGGCAGAGCTTGTCGTATTCGACGTCGCCCAGCAGCGGCTTCAGCAGCGCCTCGTTGTGCTCGCCGATCCTGGGCGCCGCGCTCTTCAGGGCGCCCGGCGTGCCGGAGAGGCGCGGCACGACGGGATGCGTCGGCAGCTCGCCCATCTCCTCGTCGGGGATCTCGATCAGCGCCTCGCGCTCCAGCACATAGTCGTCCTGCACGATCTGGGCGATGTCGTAGACCGGGCCGATGGTGACGCCGGCCTCGTCGAAATAGCGCAGGTTCTCGGCCAGGTCGCGCTGGGCGATGAAGCCACCGATGATCGCGTCGAGCTCGAGGCCGTTCTTCACCCGCTCGATGTTGGTGGCGAAGCGCGGATCCTTGACGAGCTCCGGTCGGCCGATCTTGACCAGCACGCGCTCGGCCATGCCCTGCGTCGAGGCCGACAGGCAGACCCAGTGGCCGTCCTTCGTCGGGTAGACGTTGCGCGGGGCGGCATTGGTCGAGCGGCTGCCCGTGCGCACTTTCACCTCGCCGGTGAGCTTGTGGTTGGCGGCCTGCGGGCCCAGCACCGAGAACAGCGGATCGAACAGCGGCAGGTCGAGCGTCTGCCCCTTGCCGCCATTCACCTCGATCTCGCGCAACGCCACCATGACCGCGCCGTAGCCGTAGAGGGCGGCCATGGCGTCGGCGAGATACATCGGCGGCAGCACCGGCTCGCGATCGCCGAAGCCGTTCATCGAGGCGAAGCCGCTATAGCCTTCGATCAGGGTGCCGAAGCCCGGCTTGTGACGGAAGCGGCCGTCCTGGCCCCAGCCGGAGATGCGCACGATGACGAGCTTGGGATTGAGCTTGTGCAGTTCGGCCGGGGCGAGTCCCATGTCCTCCAGCACGCCCGGCCTGAAGCTCTCGACCAGGATCTGCGCCGAGGCGGCGAGTGCGCGCACGATGGTGCGGCCGGCGTCGGACCGCAGGTCGAGCGCTACGCTCTTCTTGTTGCGGCTATAAACCTTCCACGCCGTCTCGATGCCCTTGACCTTCCACGAGCGCAAGGTGTCGCCCTCGGGCGGCTCGATCTTGATCACCTCGGCGCCGAAATCGGCGAGCTGCAGGGTGAGGATGTTGCCCGCGACCAGGCGCGACAGGTCGACGACGCGGACCCCATTCAGGGGGCCGCGCGCCTGCGGCGTGAGGGTCTTTTTTGCAGGCTTCTTAGCCAACGTGCTTGCCGAAGAACTCCAATGTCCGGGCCATGGCCTGCTTGGAGGCCGCCGCGTCGTAGCTGCCGCGCTCGTCGCAATGGAAGCCGTGATCGGCCGGATAGTCGAAGACCTGGACGCCGGGATGGAGTTTCCTGAGCTCGTTCACGTGCGTCATCGGGATGTGCATGTCCTTGTCGCCGAAATGCATCTGGGTCGGCACCGTGGGCTTCTCGTTCTTGGTGCCGTAGATGCCGCCGCCGTAATAGGCCGACACCGCATCGGGCTTCAGCCGGGTCGCCGCCAGCCAGGCGATGGTGCCGCCCCAGCAGTAGCCGGTGACCGCCACCTTCTTGCCGCCGCGCTTCTTGAGTTCCTCCATCGCCGCCTCGACGTCCTGTACCGGCTTGTCGAGACCCAGCTCGGTCACGTATTTGCGGCCCTCGGCGATGGTGTCGGGCGTGTAGCCGAGCTCGATGCCGGTCTTGAGGTGGTCGAAGAAGCGGGGCGCCAGCGCGATGTAGCCGTCGGCGGCGAATTTGTCGGTGACCGCCTTGATGTGGTGGTTGACGCCGAAAATCTCCTGGATCACCACGACGCCGCCCTTGGGTGTGCCTTTCGGTGTGGCGAGGTACGCGCCGATCTCGCCGGCCTTCGACTTAAGACGGATATCTTCACCCATGAGAATTCCTCCCGGTTGCGGCCGGCATTGGACATGGTATTGCGGCGCCGTTCAACCCGCCGCCCCGCCGCGCGAGCCGCAGAAAGAAAATCATGTACGTTCCCAAGCATTTCGAAGGCGACGAACCCACCGGCCGCGAGATCATGCAGGCCCATGGCTGGGCGCTGCTGATGACCGCCGATGCCGATGCAGCGCCGGTGGCGACCCATCTGGCCCTGGTCTGGCAGGATGACGGCAGCCCGCACGGCTCGCTGATCGGCCACATGGCGCGCGCCAACCAGCACTGGAAACTGTTCGCGCGCGGTGCCGATTCACTGGCACTGTTCTGGGGACCGCACGCCTATGTCTCGCCGACCTGGTACACGCCGGGCGTCAAAGTGCCGACCTGGAATTACGTCACGGTGCATGCCTATGGCCAGCCGCAGGTCATCGAGGACACCAAGGGCGCGCTCGACGTGCTGGCCACGCTGGCCGCGGTCTATGAAGGCGACGGTGCGGAGGCCTGGGGCCTCGACCACCTGCCGCCGGGCAATGCCGAGGCGCAGACCAAGGGCATCGTCGCCTTCCGCATGCCGCTCACGAGGGTCGAGACCAAGCTCAAGCTCAGCCAGAACCGCGACATGGAAGACCGCCACCGCGTCATCGCCAGGCTCGAGGCCAGCGACAGCCAGGATTCCCAGGGAACGGCGCGCTGGATGAAGCGCGTGCTTCCCTAGAGTCTTTCCGACGAAAACGGAATCGTTCAAATCGTAGCAACAGCCAACGACCTCATCCTGAGGAGCATCGCGAAGCGATGCGTCTCGATCGCGCGGAGTAAACTCCGCGCTGTGATGGGCCACAGTACGTGCGCGTTGCCCACCACAGCGCGGGGGTTACCCCGCGCGATTCGAGACGGCCGCTTCGCGGCCTCCTCAAGGCGAGGTGATTTCGTCTCGGCCGAAGAGCCTCTGGTCAGTGCTCTTTCGCGCGCTTGGCCGGCCCGTCCTTCTCCTCCTCCATCAAGTAGCCGACGCCGCGAATCGTGTGGATGGCGACGTTGGCGCCGGCGTCCGCCAGGATATGACGCAGCCGATGGACATAGACCTCGATCGCATTCGACGAAATATTTTGCGACATGCCGAAAACCTGGCTCTCGAGCGCTTCATGCGAGACCGTCCGGCCACCCCTTTTGAGCAGTACTTCCAGGACCTCTGCTTCCCGCGGCGGCACGAAAAGCAGCTTGCCGGCGACGACAGCCTGCCGGCTTTCGGTCTCGAACGACACGTTGCCCAGGATCAGCGCGTCGCGTTTCGATTCGGGCGATCTTCGCAGCAGCGTTTGAATGCGCGCGACCAGTTCATCCATGTCAAAAGGCTTCACGACATAGTCGCTCGCCCCTTTGTGCAGTCCGGTAATGCGATCATCCAGGCCGCCGCGTGCCGAAAGAATGATGACCGGTGTCTGGTCACGGCGGCGCTGCATTTGGTCGAGCAGGGCAAGACCGTCCGCATCGGGAAGCCCAAGATCAAGGACGACGGCAGCGTAGCGCATCGTCTTCAGGGAGATTTCGGCGGCCGCCGCATTGCTGGCCGCATCGACATCGAGACCGGCTCGCCCCAGCGCCTTCGTCAGAAGACCGACGAGCTGGTTGTTGTCCTCGACCACCAGTATCCGCATCTCCCCGGGCCTCGTCTGTGCGATGCCAGACGATAGGTTGGTGACGCGGCCTCGTCGAGATTGCGCGTGTCCTGTTTCATCGCTTCGTCAGCTTAGTGTAATTCAAAGCGCCGGGCTTCGCACCGTGTGCAGCGATCAGCTGCGCTATTTCGCACGCAGCAGGTCGGTCACCTTCAAGAGGATCATCTCGTTGTCGTCGGACTTGCCGAGCGCGCGGCCCGACGAGAAGGGCAGGTTGTTGTCGTTGCCGACGATGATGTGGTCGGCGTCGATCACATCGACATTCTCGATGGTGAAGAACGGAAAGGTGAGCTTGCCGTCCTTGCCTCCCTGGCGGGCGATCTTGTTCGGATCGTCGATATCCATCAGGTCGATATAGCCCACCTTTTTCACGAAGCCGTCCGCGTCCGCCTGCGCGAAGTCGATCTTGTAGATGCGCTTGAACTTGGCCGGCACGTTGAAGCAGTCGGGCTTGGGGCCGCCTTCGGAGCAGGCCTGCGCC
>DATHNU010001184.1:0-4480 GCA_035485695.1 Reyranella sp.
GTCGCTCGACGAGCTGATCCGCGGCGGTTTCGCACAGCGCATGGCCGAATTCCGCGACAAGGTCGGCAGGCGACCGGTCTATCTCTGCTTCGACATGGACGTGTTCGATCCGTCCTGCGCGCCCGGCGTATGCACGCCGTCGTGGGGCGGCCTGTCGGCGCGCGAAGGCATCGACCTGCTGCGCTGCCTCACCGATCTCAACATCGTGGCGGTCGACGTCAACACGGTGAGCCCGCCGCAGGACGTGAACGGCATGGCCGCTCACCTCTGCGCCCACGTCGTCTACGAGACACTGGTGCTGCTCAGCCGCCAGATGGGCCTGGCCGAGGGGAACTAGTCCGCCGGGGCGCACCACTCCAGTGAAGCGTCTTCGTCGACGCCAAAGGAAGACCGCGCGGCTGGAGTGGCGCGCACCCAGCAGGTTTGCTAGCCTGATCAAATCAACGCGTAATCGTTGGAGAATGCGTACGAGTCATCACTGAATATCGACCATCCGGCATGCAAGCCGGGGGCGACAACGATCTGGGAGGATCGAGTATGGAAGCCACTATCGAAGCTTCGACCATGCGCAAGGTCTATCTGCGCCTGTTGCCATTCGCAGTGCTGTCGTACGTCATGGCCTATATCGACCGCATCAACGGCAGCTTCGCAGCGCTGACCATGCGCGCCGACCTCAACATGTCGGCGGCCGACTTCGGTTTCGCCGTCGGCACCTTCTACTGGGCCTATTTCCTGTTCGAAGTGCCGAGCAACGTGATCATGGAAAAGGTCGGGGCGCGTATATGGATCGCCCGCATCATGATCACCTGGGGAATCTTCGCCTGCGCCACCGCCTTTGTGACCGGCACAACGAGCTTTGCCGTCGTGCGCTTCCTGCTGGGCATGGCCGAGGCCGGCTTCTTCCCCGGCCTCATCCTTTATTTCACTTATTGGTTCCCCGCGCGCCATCACGCGCGCATCGTCTCGAGCTTCCTGGTCGGCCTGCCGATCGCGGTGGCGGCCGGCGCGCCGATCTCGACGGGCCTGATGAGTCTGGACGGGCTGTTCGGCCTCAAGGGTTGGCAGATCATGTTCTTTGCCGAAGGCATTCCCACGATCGCGCTCGGCTTTCTCACGTTTTTCGTCATGACCAACAGGCCGGAGCAAGCGACGTTCCTGACGAAGCCGGAGAAGGACTGGCTGGCCGACAAGATCGCCAGCGAACGCAAGGCCAAGGAAACGGTGCGCGTCTACTCGTTGTTCGAATCGATGACGAACCCCCGGGTGCTGCTCCTGGCGCTCAACTATTTCGGCATCGTCACGGCGAGCCTCGGCATATTGTTCTTCGTCCCTCAGATCATCAAATCGCTCGGTACGATGAGCAACATGACGGTCGGCTGGCTGACCATGATCCCCTACATCTGCGGCGGCATCTCGCTCGTCGCTTGGGGTCGCATCTCCGACAGGATGAACGAGCGGCGCTGGAACCTTTTGCTGGCCTGCGTGCTGTCGACCGGCGGACTGGTGATGGCTGGCCTTACCATGGGCACTTGGTGGGCGCTGGTCGGCGTTTGCCTGGCGACCATGGGGTTCTATGGCTCGAAGGGCCCGTTCTTCGCCATGCCGGCGATGTTCCTGAGCGGCACGGCGCTGGCCTCGGGCTTTGCCTGGATCAATTCGATCGGCAACCTCGGCGGCTTCTTCGGGCCCTGGTGGATCGGCCTGATGAAGGATGCGACCGGCAGCTACTCCGGCGGCCTCTACGGGCTGGCGCTGCTGACCCTCATTTCTTCGCTGGTGTGCGCCTTCTTCCTGCACATCCCCGACGTCATCACGCCCAGCCAGCGCGCGCCCGGCCTGGCACCGACACCGGCGCCCGCGCGCTGATGTCGCAACCGCGTTTGTACCGGCGGCGGCTCGCTGCCGCCGTCATGGTGTTGGCCCTCGCCCCGCTCTCGGGGGCGCGGGCGGAGTATCCCGAAAAGCCGATCCGTCTCGTCGTGCCCTTCCCGCCCGGCGGCGTCACCGACGTGGTGGCGCGCCTCCTGGCCGAGCGGCTGTCGGCCGACTTCGGCCAACAGGTGCTGGTCGACAACAAGACCGGCGCGGGTGGCGTGATTGCCGGGGACATCGTCGCCAAGGCGGCGCCCGACGGCTACACGCTCCTGCTCACCACGCCCAACCACACGATCAACGCGGCGTTCCGCACGGCCATGCCGTACGACACCGAAAAGGATCTGAGGGCGGTGTCGAATGTGGGCCAGGTGCCGATGCTGCTGGTGACGCATCCGTCGCTGCCGGTCACGACCTTCCAGGGCTTCATCGACTACGCCCGCAAGAATCCCGACAAGATCAACGTCGCCTCGGCGGGCAACGGCACGCTGCCGCACATCACGATGGAAATGCTGATGCTCAGGGAGAAATTCCAGGTGACCAACGTGCCCTACCGAGGTGCTGCACCGGCGCTGGCCGACCTGGTGGCGGGCCAGGTGCAGGCCAAGCTCGACAACTACACGCAGTCGGCGCAATTCATCGCCGACCGCAAGCTCAACGTGCTCGCGGTCACCGGCGCCCGGCGCCTGAAACAGCTTCCCGACGTGCCGACCGTCGCCGAGCAGCTGCCGGGCTTCGAAGGCTATCTGTGGATGGGCATCGTCGCACCGGCCGCGACGCCCGACGCCGTGGTCGAGAAGCTGGCGGCGGCCGCCCGCGGCTTCGTCGCTCTGCCCGAAACCCAGGCGCGCTTCGACAAGGACGGCGTCGAGCCGGTCGGCAACGGACCGGACGAGTTCGGCGCGCAGATCACCAGGGAGATCGCGCAATGGCGCGAGCTCGCCAAGACGACCAAGATCACCGTTGATTGAGGTACTTGTCGAAGAACGCTCTGGTGCGCGCTTCGGCGTCGGGCGCGGCTGCGGCATCGTAGGCCAGGTGGTGGCTCTTGCCGTCCGCTACGGTGATCGTGCGGTCCAGCACCCTGCTGTCGAAGCTGTGATAGGCGTTGGCATAATAGACGACATCGACCAGCTCGGGCCGTGCGAAACCCGCCGCCTGCAGCTTTCGGCAGTTGGCGGCGGGGGTCCAATCGTCCTTGTCGCCGATCAGGATCAAGAGCGGCACGGCGACGTCGCGGTCGAATTGCGGCGCGCAGGATGGATAGTAGGCGACGGCGGCCTTCAGCCCACGCGACGCAAGATCATAGCTCTTCTGCACCGCCCGCATCACCGTCCAGCCGCCATGGCTGTGGCCGATCAGGCCGATGTCGCCGCGGCGCACGAACGGCTGGGCGTTCAGGAAGTCGAGCGCGCCGGCCACGTCGGCCACGCGCATGCCGCCGCTGACGACGTCGCCGCGGCCGCAGACCGACTTCTCGCCGCGCGGCCCGAACGAATCAGGAGCGACGACGACATAGCCCCAGCTTGCCAGCAGCTTTCCCCACACGTTGGTATGCTCGCTGAGGCCGCCGCAAGTGTGGGCCAGCACGATTGCCGGGAAAGGCCCGGCACCGCTCGGCCGATAGAGCCAGGCCGTGATCTCCGGACCGGCCGCGCTGGTGCCGACCGCGACGCTGGGGAAGCGCACGTTCTCGGCCGAGGCACTGCCGGCAGACAGCAGCAGGAAGACAATCGCGAGAAAACGGGCCATGCCGCATACTAACCGGAACGGAGGAGATCTCCCATCATGATCAAGACGATCGGTCTCTTGACCCGCAAGGACGGCTGGACGCATGCACAGTTCATGAAGCATTGGGTCGAGGTTCATGCACCGCTGGCGCTGGCCGTGCCGGGTCTGCGCCGCTACGTGCAGAACCATATCCAGGCCGAGCGCACGCGCGCCGACATCGCCGAGACCAAGGTCGAGATCGACGGCATCGCCGAGCTGTGGTTCGACGACCAGGCAGCCCTCGACTCCGCCGCGCGCACGCCCGAGATGAAGGCGCTGCATGCCGACGGCGCGAAATTCATCGGCCGCATCAAGAGTTATGCCGTCGAGGAGAAATTCGTCATCGGAAGCTGAGGCCGCGCGTCTCGGCGATGAGCTCGCCCAGCCGGTCGAGGCCGGCCGCATGCGCGCCCGAGCCGAGATCGGCGAAGACGCTCGCCACGCGCGCCGCGAAGTCGCGCGGTGCCAGGGCAAAGCCGCCAGCCGCCGCCACCGCACCTTTCTCGTTCAGAAGATAAACGCCGTTCAGGGCGAACAGGGTCTGGCACAGGCAGGCGACGGCGCGGAAAGTGCAGCCCGCCAAGTAGGAGACGTCGCCGCGATCAAGGCTCTTGCGTGCATTGGCGAGCGCAAACTCGGCCTCCCATTCGAAACGCTCGCGCAGCGCCCTGGCGAGCGGCGCGGGATAGGGTGTCGTCCGGCGCTGCAGGGTAGCGAGCGTGCCCTCCGGATCATGCAGGATTTGGGCGCAGGCCGCCTCGCCCATGTAGATGGTGGGGAGGAAGGCGTGCGGATGGCCGGGCTGATAGAAGCGATCGACCTTGCCGGCATGGGCCTC
>DATHNU010001185.1:0-3010 GCA_035485695.1 Reyranella sp.
AAGGGTTTCTCCGACGATCGCCTGGGCGAGCTCACCCGGGTGAGCGCAGCCGAGGTTGCCAAGCGCCGGCGCGCGCTGGGCGTGCGGCCGGTGTTCAAGCGCATCGACACCTGCGCGGCCGAGTTCGAATCGCGGACGCCCTATTTCTATTCCTGCTACGAGGGCGACGGTCACCGCCCCGCCGAGTGCGAGGCCAATCCGACGGCGGCCAAGAAGGTCATCATCCTGGGCGGCGGCCCCAACCGCATCGGCCAGGGCATCGAGTTCGACTATTGCTGCGTTCACGCGGTCTACGCCCTGCGCGAGGCCGGCTACGAGACCATCATGGTCAACTGCAATCCCGAGACCGTCTCGACGGATTACGACACCGCCGACCGCCTCTATTTCGAGCCGTTGACCGCCGAGGATGTGATCGAGCTGGTCGAGGTCGAGCGCCGCAGCGGCGAACTTCTGGGACTGATCGTGCAGTTCGGCGGCCAGACGCCGCTCAAGCTTGCCAAGCCGCTCGAGGCGGCGGGCATCCCCATCCTCGGCACCTCGCCCGACGCCATCGACCTCGCCGAGGACCGCGAGCGTTTCCAGAAGCTCATCCACAGGCTGAAGCTGCGCCAGCCCGACAACGGTACAGCGACTTCGCAGGACAAGGCGATCGCCGTGGCCGAAAAGATCGGTTACCCGGTCGTCATCCGGCCGTCCTATGTGCTGGGCGGCCGCGCCATGCAGATCGTCTACGATCGCGAAGGCCTGGAGCGCTATACGCGTGACGCGGTAAAGGTCTCGGGCGCCAATCCGGTGCTGATCGATTCCTACCTGCGCGATGCCATCGAAGTCGATGTCGACGCCCTGGCCG
Source organism: Reyranella sp. (assembly GCA_035485695.1). Lineage (GTDB taxonomy): Bacteria > Pseudomonadota > Alphaproteobacteria > Reyranellales > Reyranellaceae > Reyranella. Next base: position 851 of record DATHNU010001185.1, read on the forward strand.
ACAAGGATCAGAACGTCTTTGTCGCCGGCATCATGGAGCACATCGAGGAGGCCGGCATCCATTCCGGCGATTCGGCCTGCTCGCTGCCGCCCCATTCGCTGCCGTCCAAGATCCTGGCCGAGATCGAGCGCCAGACCGAAGCGATGGCCCGCGCGCTGAAAGTCGTCGGGCTGATGAACGTGCAGTACGCCGTCAAGGACGGCGAGGTCTATGTGCTGGAGGTCAATCCGCGCGCCAGCCGCACGGTGCCGTTCGTCGCCAAGGCGACCGGCCAGCCGATCGCCAAATATGCCGCCCGCCTGATGGCCGGCGAATCGCTGAAGTCGCTCGCCATCAGGAAGGCGCGCGGCAAGCATATTGCGGTCAAGGAGGCGGTCTTCCCGTTCGCCCGCTTCCCGGGAGTCGACGTCATCCTGGGTCCCGAGATGCGCTCGACCGGCGAGGTCATGGGCCTCGATTCCGATTTCGGCCGCGCCTTCGCCAAGTCGCAGCTCGGCGCCGGCAGCAAGGTGCCGCTGGACGGGGTGGTGTTCGTGTCGGTCAAGGACCAGGACAAGGCCCAGATGGTGAAGCCGGTGAAGCGGCTGCTCGATCTCGGCTTCAAGGTCGTGGCGACCGGCGGCACGGCCGACTTCCTGCACAAGCACGGCATCGAAGCACAGCGCGTGAACAAGGTGCTGGAGGGTCGTCCGCACATTGTCGACCTGATGAAGGACGGCAAGGTGCAGCTGGTCTTCAACACCGTCGATGGGGCGGGGGCGCTGACCGACAGCTATACGCTGCGGCGCGCCGCCCTGATGCACAAGATCGCCTATTACACCACCGTCGCCGGCGCCAAGGCGTCGGTCGAGGGCATCAAGGCGCTGAGCGAGGAGGCCCTCGACGTGGCGCCCCTGCAATCCTACTTCAAGACCACTTTCTAGCGTCCAACCCCCACAACTTGCGCAAGGCAACCCGATTTCGGGGCGCGTTGGGCGTTGACGGCGCACGATTCATTAAGGACGATTGAGCAATGGAAAGGGTTCCGACGACGGCCGAGGGGCTGAAAAGCCTCACCGACGAACTGAAGCAGCTGAAGAGCGTGGAGCGCCCGGCGATCATCAAGGCGATCGCGGCGGCGCGCGAGCATGGCGACCTTTCGGAGAACGCCGAATATACCTCCGCGCGCGAACGCCAGGGCTTCATCGAGGGGCGAATCGCCGAGATCGAGGACATCATCTCGCGCGCCGAGGTGATCGATTTCAGCAAGCTTTCCGGCAAGGTCGTGAAGTTCGGCGCCACCGTGCAGCTGGCCGACGAGGATACCGACGAGAAGGTTAAATACCAGATCGTCGGCCCCTATGAGGCCGACCTCGCCAAGCGGCGCATCTCCGTTACCTCGCCGATCGGCCGGGCGCTGATCGGCAAGACCGTGGGCGACACCGTCGAGGTCCAGACCCCGCGCGGCGCGCGCTCCTACGAGGTAGTCGGGGTCCAGTTCAAATAGACGCCGTGGCCGCCGCGGCGCGGCGGCGCCCGATCATCGTCATCACCGCGTATTGGACCAGGAACAGGCCGATCTTGCTGGCGATGCCCCAGGCCGACATGGCGGCGGCCCAGCTCTTGGCGTCGAGTGTGAGCGCCAGCGCGATGTTGAGCGCCGCCGAGGCGAACATCAGGCCGGCCCAGACGTAGCCGAACGTCGTCGCGACATCGGCGACCGGCGCGGCGCGTGGCGGCAGGTAGCGGTTCATCCAGCCGCGCTTCAGCATGACGATGCCGACGATGCAGTAGATGACGCTGGGCTTCAGCATGACGAAGCGCGGATCGTGGGTGAAGAAGGTCGCCGTGCCCGACGCCAGGATCAGCACCAGGCTCAGCCACTGCAGCGCCTCGACCGGTCTGCCCTTGAAAAGCTGCCAGCCGATCTGGACGACGCCCAGCGCCATGCCCAGCCCGACGGCCAGGAAGAGGTTGTCGGTGGCGATATAGAGGGCGAGGAACAGGACGGTCGACGCCAGGTCGAGCAACAGCACGCGGCCTGCTTCGAAGAGGTTCTTCATGCGATACTCCTGTCGGGTAACGCTGTGTATTTGTATCAGGCTATCGATACACGCTGTTCCCCGCAAGGGGATTTTAGGCTTTCCGATTCGCCTCACCCTGAGGAGGGCGCGAAGCGCC
>DATHNU010001186.1:0-7871 GCA_035485695.1 Reyranella sp.
GACTCGAGCCCGCCCGCGATCATCACCGGCACCTTGTCGACCAGCACGCGCTGGGCGGCCATCGAGATGGTCTGCAGGCCCGACGAGCAGAAGCGGTTCACGGTGACGCCGGAGACGCTGACCGGCGCGCCGGCGCGCATCGCCGAGACGCGCGCCACGTTGGAGCCGGTGGTGCCCTCGGGCGCGGCGCAGCCCAGGATCACGTCCTCGACCTCGCCTAGCTCGACCTTGGCACGCTCGGCGGCATGCTTGATCACATGCGCGCCCATGTCGGCACCGTGGGTGTCGTTGAAGATGCCGCGGAACGCCTTGCCGATCGGCGTGCGGGCGGTGGAGACGATGACGGCGTCGGCCATGATGATGTTTCCTCCTGAATTTGCCGCCCGAGTGGCACGGCGTTGCTATCCGATGATTGTCATCCCGAGCGTAGTGAGGGACCTTTCCTGTTGCCTTAAAGGTCCCTCGCTATGCTCGGGATGACAGTGGCGTTGTATCAGACGCTAGAGAACTTCTTGTCTTCCTGCACCAGCTTCTTCAGGAGTGGTGCGGGCTCCCAGAACGGGTCGCCGGAGGCGTCGCGGTATTTCAGCAGTGCGTCATGGAGGGTCTTCAGCCCGACCACATTGTCGGCCCACCACATCGGGCCGCCGCGATAGACCGGCCAGCCGTAGCCATTGACCCAGATCACGTCGATGTCGAGCGAACGCTGGGCCATGCCTTCGGCCAGTATCTTGGCGCCCTCGTTGACCATCGGGTAGAGGCAGCGCTCGAGAATCTCCTGGTCGGAGATGGCGCGGCGCGTGATGCCGAGCTTCTTCGACGTCTCCTCGATGATCTTCTCGACCTCGGGGTCGGGGATCGGCGTGCGGTCGGGCAGGTTGTACTTGAAATAGCCCGCGCCGGTCTTCTGGCCAAAGCGCCCGAGCTCGCAGATCGCGTCGGCGATGTAGCCGGTATAGCGCACGTTGCGTTGCTCCTTCTCCTTCTTGCCTTGGCGGATGCGCCAGCCCACGTCGTTACCGGCGAGATCGCTCATGGCGAAGGGGCCCATGGGGAAGCCGAAATCGTAGATCACCTTGTCGATCTGCTGGGGCAGCGCGCCTTCCTCCATCATGTAGGAAGACTGGATGCCGCGCTGGCGCAGCATGCGATTGCCGACGAAGCCCTCGCAGACGCCGACCAGTACGGGGATCTTGCCGATCTTCTTGCTGAGCGACATCACGGTGGCGATGACGTCCTTCTGGGTCGCCTTGCCGCGCACGTTCTCCAGGAGCTTCATGACGTTGGCCGGCGAGAAGAAGTGCATGCCGATGACGTCGGCCGGCCGCTTGGTGTAGTTGGCGATCTGGTTCACATCGAGGCCCGACGTGTTGGTGGCCAGCACGGCGCCAGGCTTGGCGACCTCGTCGAGCTTCTTGAAGACGCCTTCCTTCACTTCCATGGTCTCGAACACCGCTTCGATGATGACATCGGAGTCCTTCAGGCCGTCGTAGCTCAGCGTCGGCGTGATCAGCGCCATGCGCTTGTCGACGTCCTCGGCCTTCATGCCGCCGCGCTTGGCGGTATTCTCGTAGTTGGTGCGGATGGTCTTGAGGCCGCGGTCGAGCGCCTCCTGCTTCACTTCCAGGAGCGTCACCGGGATGCCGGCATTGGCGAAGTTCATGGCGATGCCGCCGCCCATCGTGCCGGCGCCGACGATTCCGGCCGTCTTGATCTCGCGCTGCGGCGTGTCGGCCGGCACGTCGAGCACCTTGGCGGCCTCGCGCTCAGCGAAGAAGTAGTAGCGCTGCGCCGCCGATTCCGGCGAGGTCAGCAATTCCACGAACAGCTCGCGCTCGCGCTTGATGCCTTCGTCGAACGGTAGCTCGACGGCGGCCTGCACGCACTTGATGATGCTCCACGGCGCCTTGAAGCCGCGGGCACGGCGGGCGATGGCTTTCTCGGTCTCCTTGAACAGGTCGGGCGATTCGAGCGTCGCCGCGAGGTCGCGGACGCGACGCCGCGGCGCGTTCTGGGCCACCAGCATCTGCGCGTGCGCCACGGCGCCGGCCAGAAGATCGCCCTCGACGAGGGCGTCGATGATGCCCTTGTTCTTGGCTTCGGGTGCGGGGATGTGGCGGCCCGAGATGATGGCGTCGAGCGCGTACTTCGCGCCCGTGAGGCGCGGCAGGCGCTGCGTGCCGCCGGCGCCGGGCAGCAGGCCGAGATGGACTTCCGGCAGGCCGACCCTCGTGCTCGGCAGCGAGACGCGATAGTGCGCGCCCAGCGCCGTCTCCAGGCCGCCGCCCAGCGGCGTGCCGTGCAGGGCGGCCACGACGATCTTGGGGCAGTTCTCCATGGTGGCGATGACGTCGTTCAGGCTGGCGCCCTTGGGTGGCTTGCCGAATTCGCGGATGTCGGCGCCGGCGATGAAGGTGCGGCCGCCGCCGATCAGCACGATGGCGTCGATGTTGGAATCCTTGCCGAAGGCTTCGACGCCCTCCTTGATGCCGTCGCGCACGCCGGCGGCCAGCGCGTTCACCGGCGGATTGTTGACCGTCAGGATTCCGATGCGCCCCTGCGTGGAGCGAAGCACTGCGTCGGTCATGGCCATTCTTCCCTTGATGAGAGCCTTTTCTAGCGGCACGTCTTAGCAATCCCGGGGCGCGCCGCCCAGCAAGCGATTGTTCCGCCGTGCGGAGATAAACTATGGCACCGGAAGGCTGGAGGACCTATGGCCATCACCAATGAGGATATCGTCGCCCTCGCGTCGGCTTTTCACGACGCCTCCATGGTCAAGAAGTCGACGGCGGCCGAGATGGCCGAATTCTTCCTCTATCCGGAGTCGCGGATCTTCGTCCTGCATGGCGGCGACCTCACCCTGCAGGCCAACTACGAGATTCACCAGAAGCTCGTCGACGAGATCCACTGGACCGTGGGGACCTGGGACATCACGCCGCTCAGCGACCATCCCGAGCGGGCGCGGGCGCAGGGTATCGTCTACTGGCAGGGCCGCCATGTCGACCAGGCCGACGGCGCGCTGCTCAAATGCTATGTGGGCGAGGATTGGGTGGTCGAACGGGTGCCGTCGGGCGAGCTGAAGTTCGTGATCTACGTCAATTCCTTTCACCGTTTCCTTCCGGACGCGGCGCCGATCGAGATCAGGTGACGGCCGGTCACAGGGAGGACGAACCATGGCGATCACGCGCGACGACATCGTCGCCTTGGCCAAGGCCTACCTCGACTGCGTGATGGTCAGGCAGGAGCCGCCGTCGGAGCAACAGAAGTTCTTCCTGCACCAGGATCCGACTCTGTTCCTGCTGCGCGGCGAGGACATGACGCTGCAGCAGAACTACGACCTGCACCAGAAGCTCACCGACGAGGAGCACTGGTCGGTCGGGTGGGACGTCACGCCGCTCTGCGACAAGCCGGAGCGGGCCCGTGCCGTCGGTGCGTTCTATTGGCAGGCGCGCGTCCGGGGCCGGCCCGAAACCGAGCTGATCAAGGCCTACTGCTTCCAGGACTGGATCGTGCAGCGCCTGCCGTCCGGCGCGCTGAAGTTCGTCGTCTATATCAACACCGGCCACTCGTTCCTGCCGGGCTCGGCGACCGTCGATATCTGACGGCCACCCGACCGGCATCTCGATTAGGGGTGAGTCTTCACGCTAAGCTGCGGCGAAGCAGGGAGGAAATTCATGGCATTCGCCGGCATCAACCCGCTCGCCGTCCTGATCGCGGCGGTGGCAGGCTTCGCCTTTGGCGCGGCCTATTACGTTGGCCTGTCAAAGCAGTGGCTCGCGGCGATCGGAATGACCAAGGAGGCGGTGGCCGCCAGGCGATCGCCCGCGCCCTTCATCGTTTCGATCGTGGCGCTCTTGATCATGGCCTGGGTGCTGGCCGGCGGCATTGGCCACCTTGGGCCGGGCCAGGTGACGCTCAAGAACGGCATCATCTCGGCACTGCTCATGTGGCTGGGTTTCGTGATCACCACTCTGGCGGTCAACTACTCGTTCGGCCAGCGCAAGGCCTCGCTCACCGTTATCGATGGCATCCATTGGCTGGGCGTGCTCGTTATACAGGGCGCCATCATCGGCGCGATGGGCGTGTGAACGAGGCCTGAATGACGAGCAAACGTCCCCGCATCGAAGGCTACGCGATCGTCTCGCGCGAAGGCATGATCGCCAAGTCGGACGGTTCCTTTCCCGAGGAGCTGAAAATCCCCGCCGACCAGCAGTTCTACCAGGAGTCGCTCGAGCGGGCGTCGGCGGTTGCCAACGGCCGGCACTCGGCCGAAGGCGGGCCCAAGGAGAAGGCGCGCAAGCGCATCCTGCTGACGCGACGCGTACAGCGGCTCATTGTCCATCCCGACAATCCCAACGTCGTGCAGTGGAACCCCGGAACGGCGTCCTTCGACGAGGCATGGCACCGGCTCGGCGCCGAGGACGGCATCCTGGCGGTGGTGGGCGGCACCGATGTCTTTGCCCTGTTCCTGAGCATCGGCTACGACGCCTTCTTCCTGACTCGCACCCTCGTGAGCGTTCCGCGCGGCCGACCGGTCTTTCCCGGCGTCGGTCACGGCGTGGCGGCCGAGGAGCCGCTGAAGCAACACGGGCTGGTGCTGCGCGACACGCGCATGCTCGATCCGGTGAGCGAGACCGTCGTGCAGGAATGGGGACCACAACGATGAGCGCGCAGGCGGCAGTCCGACCGACGATTGCGCGGATCTGGCGCGGGCGGGTCCGGCGGGAGCGGGCGGATGAGTACGAAGCCTACAACTACGAGGTCGGGATCAAGCCGTTGATCGAGAAGGCCCTGGGCGTGCAGACCTTCCGCCAGGACCGCGAACAGGAAAGCGAGTTCATGACGATCTCCTATTGGGAGGACATCCCGTCAATGTCGCGCTTCACCGGAGGCGATCCGACCCGCATCCATCACCTTGACCGCGACGAGGAGTTTTTGATCGAACTGCCGGACTCCGTGCAAATCCTGCGACTCCTCAAGAGTCATGGACGGACGGGATAGCCTAAAACTCCACGACCAGCCCGTCGTGTGCGGCGTCCAGGGCGATCTCGCTTTGCCGCCCCAGAAGCTCGGCGCTCATGTGGGTGACGATGGTGCGTTTGGCGCCGATCTCGGGCAGGTGTTTGGCCAGGGTCGTGTAGTCGATGTGGTACTTCATCACCTTGTCGAAGAAATAGGCTTCGCAGATGAAGAGGTCGGCGCCACGTCCGGCCGGGATCAGCTCGTCGACCCATTCGGTGTCGCCCGAATAGGCGATCACCTTGCCTTCGCTCTCGATGCGCAGCGCATAGGACGGCGCACCACTGTAGTGCTTCATCAGGTAGGGCGTGACGGCGAGGCCGTTCAACTCCGTCCGCTCGTGCAGCTCGAGCTCGCGGATCTCCAGCGCGAACTTTTGCTGAATCTTCGTCGAACCGGCGAACATCGCTTCCATGACGATCATCAGCCGCTCGCGCAACCCGGGCGGCCCGGCGAACAGCAGCGGCGCAGTGCGGCGGCTGATGAGCTGGGCATCGAGCAGGAAGAACGGCAGGCCACCGAAATGATCGCCATGCAGGTGGCTCACCAGCACTGTCGAAATGCCGTTGGGATCGATTTGCCATTTGCGGATTGCGACCATCGAGGAGGCGCCGCAATCGATCAGCACGTTGCCGTGCGCCGGGCGCTCGAGATGGAAGCAGGTGTTGAAGCGGCCGCCGCTGCCGAAGGCATCGCCGGAGCCCAGAAACTGCAGGCGCATTGCGCTAGTGAACGAGAGGTGAGGGCGCCTGCTCCAGGCTCGAGACTTCGTTGGTGAGAGTCGTGCGCCGCATGTCGCGCACCTCGGCGTGGTCGTAGCGCCGCGCGCGATGCATGGTGACCCGGTTGTCCCAGATCACGAGGTCGTAGGGTCGCCAGACATGGGCGTAGACGAACTGGCGCTGGGTGGCGTGCTCGGTGAGGTCGCGCAGGAAGGCGCGCGCCTCGGGCACCGGCCAGCCTTCGATGCCGCCGGCATGGCTGGCGAGATAGAGCGACAGCCGGCCGGTCGTGGGATGGCGGCGCACCAGGCGCTGGCGCACCGGCGCCCATTTCTCGCGCTCGGCGTCGGTGAAATCCGTGAAGCCCAGGATGCCGCGTGAAAAGATCTGGCTGTGCAGGCAGATCAGGCCGTGCACCTCTTTCTTGGTGTTCTCGTCGAGCGCATCGTAGGCCGCGCGCATGTCGGCGAACTCGGTATTGCCGCCGATCGGCGGGATGTGGCGCGCCGACAGCAGCGAGTACTTGGCCGGCACCGGCTTGAACGAGCTGTCGGAGTGCCAGAGCTGGTTACCCAGCCCGAACAGGCGACGGCGGTCGTCGCGCGCCAGGACCTTGTTGTTCTTGTCGAGGTTGGAGATGTCGTTCAGGTCCATGCTGACGCGCCGGTCCTCGGGGGCGGCGATGTCGCCGGTGGCCTGCTCGAGCGGGCCCAGGCTGCGGCTGAACACGAGCTGCTGGTCGTCGTCGATCTTCTGGTCGTGGAACACCAGCACGCCGAAGCGGTCCATGCCGGCGTGGACGGCGGCGACTTCGTCCTTCGACAGCGGGCGCGTGAGGTCGAGGCCCGACACGGCGCCGGCGAAGAAGGAGCGGTTCACAGGATCGATGGGTTGGATGTCGATGGTCATGATGGGTCGTAGCCTAGCGCGAACCGCGGCAAACGGCGAGGCGGAGCCGCGCGCTGCTCACGATGCCGCCCTGCGATACGCGTGGGAGCTCGTCCCAGGCGACGCGGGAACTGGGCCCCGTGTCCGTCAAGATCAGGCGGTGGGCAGCTTGTAACCCTCGAAATGCTTGCGCAGCGCCGTCTTCAGGATCTTGCCGGTGGCGCCGTGCGGGATGGCGTCGATGAACTGCACGTCGTCAGGCATCCACCATTTGGCAATCTTGCCGTCGAGGAATTTCAGCAGGTCGTCCTTGGTGACGTCGGCATCGGGCCGGCGCACGACGATCAGCAGCGGCCGCTCGTCCCACTTGGGATGGCGCACGCCGATCACGGCGGCCTCGGCTACGCCCGGGCAGCCCATGGCGGCGTTCTCGAGGTCGATCGAGCTGATCCATTCGCCGCCCGACTTGATGACGTCCTTGGAGCGGTCGGTGATCACCACCGAGCCGTCCGCTTCGATCTTGCAGACGTCACCGGTCTGGAACCAGTCGTCCTCGAGGAACTGGCTCTTGCCGTCGCCCTTCATGTAGCCCTTCACGATCCACGGCCCGCGCACCACCATGTTGCCCGAGACCGAGCCGTCGCTCGGCAGGTCGTTGCCGGCATCGTCGATGATCTTCATCTCGCAGCCGAACACCGGCCGGCCCTGCTTGGCGGTGATGGCGAAGCGCTCCGCCTCCGGCAGGTCGCGCTCGCCCTTGTTGAAGCGGGTGATGGTGCCGAGCGGGCTCATCTCGGTCATGCCCCAGCCCTGCGCGACCTCGATGCCATGCTCCTTCCAGAAGCGTTCGATCATGGCGAGCGGCACGGCCGATCCGCCGATCAGGGTGCGCTTGACCGACGACATTTTCAGCTTGTTCTGGGCGCAGTACTCGAGCAGCGCCAGCCACACCGTCGGCACGCCGGCGCTCATCGTGACCTGCTCCTTGTCCAGGAGCTCGTAGATGCTGGCGCCGTCGAGCTTGGGGCCGGGGAAGACGAGCTTGGCGCCGCAGAACGGCGCGGCATAGACCAGGCCCCACGCATTGGCGTGGAACATCGGCACCACCGGCAGGATGGTGGAATCGGGGTCGAGCCCCAGCACCGGGCCCGTGCACATCATCATCGAATGGATGAGGGTCGAGCGATGCGAGTAGAGCACGCCTTTGGGGTTGCCGGTCGTGCCCGAGGTGTAGCAGAGCGA
>DATHNU010001187.1:0-4361 GCA_035485695.1 Reyranella sp.
TCGATGATCACCAGATGGGCGATGCGCTCGGGAATGCGGTCGGTCACCAGGCCGGCGATCAGGCTGCCGAAACTGTGGCCGACCAGCACGACGTCCTGGAGGTCCTCGTTCTCGAGCGCGGCGATCGTGTCGGCCAGGAACACGTCGTTGTCGAGCGCAGGCGACAGCTCGGCCGCCCGCTCGCCGACGCCGCGAAAGGGCAGGGCGCGCGCGGCGTGGCCCGCCGCGCGTAGCCGCTCCAGCACGAATTGCCACGACCAGGCGCCCATCCAGGCGCCGGGAAGGCAGACATAGGTACGCATCGCGCCTGCGTCTTAGCACACAGTTGGCGGAATGCTCACCGCTTCGGCAGCGTGAAGCCGTTGTTGCGCAGCTTCCTTTCCAGCACGGCAATGCCCGCGGCGAACTTGCCCTTATTGCAGTCGTCGATCGCCCCGAGTGTCGAGAGATCGGGCGCGAGACGACCCTCGCCGCCGGCGCTCCCGGTATAGCGAAGGGCCAAGGCCGCCAGCTGGGAACAATAGGCGGCATCGTCGCCTTGCGCTGCGACAGAAGTCGAAAGCACGGCGCAGGCCGCAAGCGCCGCGGCGCTGCGCCAGATTAAGCGCCGGATCACGCGATCGTGTCGACGACACCGCCATCGACGCGCAGCGCGGCGCCCGTCGTCGCCGAGGCCTGGGGCGAAGCGGCATAGACCACCATATTGGCCACTTCCTCCACGCTGGCGGGACGACGGATGATGGAGCTGGGCCGATTGGCGATGACGAAGCCGGCGGCGACCTCCTCGAGCGGCCGGCCGGTCGCCGCGATTTGGTCTTTCAACATCTCGACGACGCCGTCCGTCAGTGTCGGACCCGGCAGCACGGCATTGACCGTGACCCCGGTGCCGGCGGTGCGTTTCGCCAGGCCGCGCGAGATTGCGAGCATGGCGGTCTTGGTCATGCCGTAGTGAATCATGTCGGCCGGAATGTTCAGGCCCGACTCCGACGAGATGAAGATCACGCGGCCCCACCGTCTTTCCATCATGCCGGGAAGGTACGCCCGCGACAGCCGCACGCCGGACATGACATTGACCTCGAAGTAGCGCGCCCATTCGTCGTCCGGTATTTCGAAGAAATCCCGCAGGCCGTAGATGCCGAGATTGTTCACCAGCACGTCGCAGCGTGGATAGGCGCGCGCCAGGCGATCGCAAGCCGTTGCTGAGCCGAGATCGCCGGCGAAGCCCTCGATGCCGGCGGAAGAGACGGTCCCTGAAAGTGCGGCAACCGCTTTCTCGACGGCAGCCTCGGTCCGGCCGTTGACGACGACCCTGGCGCCGGCAGCGGCCAGGCCCTTGACGATGGCCAGACCGATACCCGCCGTCGAGCCGGTGACGATGGCCGTCTTGCCTGAAAGATCGATCTTCATCCCGTGTCCTCCTCGCTGCAGGGCCGTTGTTCAACGTAGGCAGCGTTGGCGCATGACAAAGTGAAAATTTGGACGTCCACCCAGACGCATAATGCAGACGTTAGCGATCTTAGCCATGCGTGCTAGCCTGAGCCCGAACAGGAGGAACCGCATGGCCACCAACCGTCGCGTGCTGCTGAAGTCGCGCCCCACGGGCGAGCCGACCCACGCCAATTTCGATGTCGTCGACTCTCCGATCCCCGAGCCCAAGGACGGCGAGTACCTGTCGCGCACCCTCTGGATGTCGCTCGATCCCTACATGCGCGGCCGCATGGCCGAGACCAAGGGCTACGCCGCCAACGTCGGGCTGGGCGATGCCATGGTGGGCGGCACGGTCGGCCAGGTCGTGACGTCCAGAAATCCCCGGTTCAAGGAAGGCGATTTCGTCGCGGAGTATTCGGGCTGGCAGAGCTACGCGGTGTCGAACGGCGCCATGTCGATGAAGCTCGACCCCGACGTGGCGCCGCTGTCGACGGCGCTCTCCGTGCTGGGCATGCCGGGCATGACGGCGTGGTGGGGCCTGATGCAGATCGGCAAGCCCAAGCAAGGCGAGACCGTCGTCGTCTCCGCGGCATCGGGTGCGGTCGGCTCGGTGGTCGGCCAGCTCGCCAGACTGCACGGCTGCCGCGCGGTGGGCATCGCCGGCGGCAAGGACAAGTGCGACTACGTGGTGAAGGGGCTGGGCTTCGACGCCTGCGTCGACTACCGCGCGGCCGGCGCCAACCTGTTCAAGGAGCTGCGTGCCTCGGCACCCAAGGGCATCGACGTCTATTTCGAGAATGTCGGCGGCGCGGTGCAGGCCGCCGTCCTGCCGCAGCTCAACGACTTCGCGCGCGTGCCCCTGTGCGGGCTGATCTCGCAATACAACGAGATGCAGATGAGCCCCGGCCCCGATTGGCGCCTGCTGCTGGTCAAGCGCGCCACCGTGACGGGCTTCATCGTGTCCGACCACTTCACCCAGATGGACGGCTTCTGGAAAGAAGTGCCGGCCGCGGTGAAGGCGGGCACGATCAGGTACCGCGAGGACATCGTGAAGGGCATCGAGAACGCGCCCGAAGCCTTCATGGGCCTGCTCAAGGGCAAGAATTTCGGCAAGCTCCTGGTGCAGGTGTCGGATGACCCGACGCGGCGCTGACGTCGCAGCCCTGCCCGACATTCCATGACGCCCATGATCCGGGTCATCGGCATCTTCGGGCCCAAAGCCCTCAATCAGCCTCGGGAAGAAATCTCGCAATGAGCGGCATGTCCGCGCCCACCTCCACCGTCGCGGCGGACGGGGTGCGGCTCGCCACCTATGAATGGGGCAATCCGGCCGGTCCCGCGCTCGTCCTGGTCCACGGAATCGCGCAATGCCATCTCTGCTTCGCGCCGCAGGTCGAGAGCGCCCTGGCGCGCGATTTCCGTATCGTCGCCTACGATCTTCGCGGCCACGGCGCCTCCGACAAGCCGACCGACGCCAGGGCCTACCAGGGAAGCGAGGTCTGGGCGAAGGACCTCGCCGCCGTCCTGGCGGCCAAGAAGCTCGACCGGCCCGTGCTGGTCGGCTGGTCGATGGGCGGCCGCATCATCCGGCAATACCTGATGAACTACGGCGACGCGGCCATCGCCGGACTGAACTTCGTCGCCTCGCTGGTCATCGAGGATCCGCGCTGCCGGGGGCCGGCCGGACCGAAGCCGCCGACGCCCGGGCAATCGCTGGCCGCGCAGATCGCGGCGGCGATCGCCTTTGTCGACGGGTGCTACGGCATCAAGCCGGCCGAAAGCGCGTTCCGGGTGGCGCTCGCCTATAACATGCTGGTCCCCGCCCATGTGCGCCAGGCGATTTCGGGATGGTCGACCGATCCCGCCGAGACCGTGGCCGCCCTGAAGCGCGTGCGCGTGCCGACCCTTGTAACGCAGGGCCGCAAGGACGCGGTCGTGCTGCCTGCGGCGGCGGAGATGACCGCTGCCGCCATCGCGGGCGCGCGGTTGTCCTGGTTCGACGAGTGCGGCCATTCGCCCTTCAGCGAGGACGCGCCCCGCTTCAACGCCGAGCTCGCCCGGTTCACGGCGCAGGCTGCGGCGTCACGGCCGTAAAGGGCTGAGGACCGACGCTGGCGCCGTCGCCCTAGGCGGCGCGCGGGCGGGGCCGACCCGGGAAAACGCTCCCTGCGTGACATTCATCACAGAAGCGCACGCTGCCAGCGTGTAGGAAGCGCACGGGCATGTGGTGGAGCGTCTGGTGACCGACATAGCGGCAGAAGTCAGGGATATCCTCGTCTTCCACCTCGGCGCCGAGGAAGCGCGTCTCACGGAGGACGCTCGGCTGGCAGAAGACCTGGGCGCCGACAGGCTCGACCTCGTCGAGATCGCCATGTCGTGTGAGGAGAGGTTCGAGGTCGACATTCCGAACCATGTCGCGACCAGCCTGGCGACCGTGGGCGACGCGGTCCGGCTTGTCGAGGCGCAGGTCACCGGGATCATGGGCGCCACCGCGGGCGCGGGCCCGGTGCGCCATGCCGTTCGCCCGCGCCTCGACCTTCTGTTGGGAGAGGCGCTGCACGCCTGCGCCAGGCTCGCCCGGCGGCAAAGGGCAGTGTCCTCCGATACGCGCGCCTGACGCGCAGGCTCGCCGCGCGCGGTTGGCGCAGCCGATGACCTACGGGGAGACGCAATTGGCCGGCGGCGTCGAGTTGGGCGCCCAGCCGTTGAAGACGATCTGCACCGTCCCGCCGGTCGGCCCCGAGCGTTGTATACTGCATTGCGGATTCGGCTGCAGCTGCGGGGCCGAGGGTGCGTTCACCGGCGCGGCGCACAGGTTGCTCGGCGGGCCGTTGGGCACCGGCGGCACCACGGTGGTGAAATTTGTTCCCTGCCAGCCGTAAACGCCCGGCACGGGGCTCCAGCTGGTGATCGGCTGGTTGGCAATCTTGGTG
>DATHNU010001188.1:0-3568 GCA_035485695.1 Reyranella sp.
CTACGTGCTGGGCGAGCTCGGCCTCTCGCTCGACCAGGCACTGACCTTCGAAAAGCGCCACAAAGACAGATACGACTTCATCTACAAGCCGGCGCTGATCTACGAGCATATCGACACCAAGCTCGACAACGAGCTTCTGGCCGATCGCAGGGTGCGCCAGGCCATCCTGATGGCGATCGACCGCAAGGCGATCTCCGACAAGCTGTTCGAGGGCAAGCAGCCGGTCGCCAACGGCCCGGTCAGCCCGCTCGACCCGATGTACAGCCCGGTGATGCGCCAATATCCCTACGATCCGGCGGCGGCGCGCAAGCTTCTGGAGGAAGCGGGCTTCGCCGAGGTCAAGAACGGCGTGCGCCAGAATGCCAGGGGCGAACGCTTCTCGATCGAAATCTCGACCACCGCCGGCAATCGCGTGCGCGAGCTCGTGGCGCAGGTGATCCAGAGCCAGCTGCGCCAGGTCGGGATCGAAGTGCGCATCAAGGCGGAACCGCCGCGCATCTTCTCGGAATCGCTGAACCGGCGGCAGTTCACCGGGCTCGCCATGTATGCCTGGGTCGAGCAGCCCGAAGGCGTGCCGCGCTCGACCCTGCATTCCGAGGAAATCCCCTCGGCCGCGAACGGCTGGAGCGGCCAGAACTATCCGGGCTACCGGAGTGCCGACATGGACAAGGCGCTCGACGCCGCCGAGCGCGAGCTCGATGCCACCAAGCGCCGCGCCCTGTTCGCCGACATCCAGCGCATCCATGCCGATGACCTGCCGGTCCTGCCGCTGTTCTTCCGCGTCGATCCTTTCGTGATCCCCAAGCCGCTCAAGGGCGTCGTGCCGACCGGTCACCTCAACAGCTCGACCCTGTGGATCGAGCAGTGGCGCTGGGAGGACTAGATGGCGCTGGCCAAAGTGGCGCTCGACGGAAAATTCGTCCGCCTGGAGCCGCTGGAAGAGCGTCACCGCGCCGCCATCCGGCCGGCAGCGCAGCATCCCGAGATCTTCACCGTCACGACCTCGGCGCTGGGCCCGCTCTACGATCCCTACATCGACAACGCGCTCAGGCGCAGCGACGGCACGCGCGATCTCGCCTTTGCCGTGCTGTTGAAAGCCGACAACCGCTATGTCGGCATGACGCGCTACCTCAACATCGAGGAGGCGCACAGGAAGCTCGAGATCGGCTCGACCTGGTACGAGCCCTCGACCTGGGGCGGCCCGGTCAATCCGGAGTGCAAGCTGCTCTTGATGCGGTATGCCTTCGAGACGCTGAAATTCCATAGGGTCGAGTACAAGACCGATGTGCGCAACACGCGCAGCCGCGCCGCCATCCTGAAGCTCGGCGCCACCCAGGAAGGCATCTTCCGCAAGCACATGATCATGGCCGACGGCCATGTCCGCGATTCGGTCTATTTCTCGATCGTCGACACCGACTGGTCCGCGGTGAAGGCGGGGTTGGAGAAGAGGCTCAGCTCATGATCGTTCGGAGCGCGGGCGTCCCGCCCACTTCGGAATCATGAGCGGGCGGGACGCCCGCGCTCCGTTATGACCCGCTACCTCGCCAACCGCGCGGTCCAGACCGTCGTCACGCTCGTCCTGATGAGCTTCGTGGTCTACCTGCTGATCGGGCTGATGCCGGGCGATCCGATCGACATGATGATCGCGGGCGATCCCAAGATGACCAGCGCGGACGCCGCGCGG
The DNA here is from genome assembly GCA_035485695.1 of Reyranella sp. GTDB lineage: Bacteria > Pseudomonadota > Alphaproteobacteria > Reyranellales > Reyranellaceae > Reyranella. Next base: position 1,685 of record DATHNU010001188.1, read on the forward strand.
CTGCGCGCCGTCTACGGCATCGACAAGCCTTTGATGGAGCGCTACCTCGCCTGGGCCGTCCAGGCGCTGCAGGGCAATTTCGGCTACTCGCGCTCCTTCAACCAGCCCGTGCTCACAGTGCTATGGCCGCGCCTGCTCAACACCCTGGTCCTGGCCGGGATCGCCTTCGTGCTGGCCACCGCGATCGCCCTGCCGCTCGGCATCTGGGCTGCCAAACGTCCGCGCAGTCGCGCCGACTATCTGATCAACCTGCTGTGCTTCGCCGGCATCTCCGCCCCGCCCTTCTGGCTTGCTTTGCTGCTGATCACCCTGTTCGCGGTGACCCTGGGCTGGCTTCCGGCCGGCGGCATGGCCGACATCCGGCCGGGCACGCCGTGGCCCGCCGCGTTGGTCGAGCGTTTGCGCTTTCTCGCCCTGCCGGTGTTCACGCTGACACTCGTCCAGCTCGGCGGCTTCACCCGCTTCATGCGCGGCGCCATGATCGAGGCCCTGCGCCAGGACTATGTCCGCACCGCCCGTGCCAAGGGGGCGCCGGAGCGCCGCGTGCTGTGGGGCCATGCCTTCGCCAACGCGCTGGCGCCGGTGCTGACCATCCTCGCCCTCTCCTTCGGCGGCCTTCTGTCGGGCGCGCTGATCACCGAGACCATGTTCGCCTGGCCAGGCATGGGCAAGGCGATCTACCAGGCCATCCTCGACAACGACTACAATCTCGCCCTGGTCGGGCTGCTGATCGCCACCCTGGCCACCATCGTCGGCAATCTTCTGGCCGATCTCGCCTATGTCTGGGTCGATCCGCGCGTGTCGATCACGGACAGCGCATGACGACCTCGGCCAGCCCGCGCCGACTGGTCTGGAGCCGGCTGATGCGCCATCGGCTGGCGCAGGTGTCGCTGGCCTTCCTGGCGATCCTCCTCGTGCTGTCGCTCGCCGCTCCCCTGATCGCCCAACTGCGCGGCGTCGATCCCGGCGCGACCGACCTCTTCCGCCGCCTGGAAGGACCGTCGGCCGAGCATTGGCTGGGCACCGACGATCTCGGACGCGACCTCTTCCAACGCCTGCTCGACGGCGGACGGGTGTCGCTGCTGGTCGGCCTCTCGGGCGCGCTGCTCTCGGCGATCCTGGGGGCCATCATCGGCGTTCTGGCGGGTTATCTCGGCGGCCGGCTCGACAGCGTGCTGATGCGCCTCACCGACGGGGTGATCTCGCTGCCACTGCTGCCGCTCCTGATCGTGCTGGCCGCCATCGACCCGCGAAAGATCGGCATCCCGGCCGAGATCGCCCAGTCCGAAACCTTCTCGCTCTACCGCATCGTGGTCATCGTGGCGCTCACGGGATGGACGACGGTGGCGCGGCTGGTGCGGGCCGAGACGCTGTCGTTGAAGGCGCGCGACTTTACGCGCGCGGCGCAGGCGCTGGGGGCGGTGCCGCTGCGGATCATGTTCCGCCACATCCTGCCCAACGCCGCGGGTTCCCTGGTGGTCGCGACGACCATGTCGGTCGGCACGCTGATCCTCTTCGAATCGACGCTGTCGTTCCTCGGACTGGGCACCCAGCCGCCGGCGGCGAGCTGGGGCAACATGCTGACCGGCGCGCAGGAGCTGCTGCAGCAGGCGCCGGTGCTGGCGCTGTGGCCGGGCCTGCTGATCTTCCTCACGGTGATCGCCTTCAATTTCGTCGGCGACGGCCTGCAGGACGCACTCGATCCGCGCAGCGAGAGGCGCTAGTCATCGCTGGGGGCGCGCCACTCCAGTGGCGCGTCTTCGTCGGCACATAGGAAGATCGCGCCACTGGAGTGGCGCGCCCCCAGCAAAGATTCTAGGCTCGCGCCCGGGAGAAGAATCGCCGGCGTATGACGTACAGTTTCCAGTTCCGCGACGTCTTTGC
>DATHNU010001189.1:0-10398 GCA_035485695.1 Reyranella sp.
CCTCTCGTCGATGCCCGGTCTTGCCGGCTTCTTCGAGCTGATCGGTGGCGCGCTGCTGGTGCTCGGCCTCTTCACGCGACCGGTGGCCTTCATCCTCGCGGGCATGACGGCGGTGGCCTATTTCTACGCCCATGCGCCGCGTGGCTTTTTTCCGATCCTGAACGGCGGCGAGCTGGCTGCCCTCTATTGCTTCGCCTTCCTCTACCTGGCGGCGGCCGGTCCCGGCCCGTGGAGCCTCGACGCGCAGCGCGGGAAGTAGCCCTTAACGCCCGCTCGTTTGGACTGTAAGGAGAAGGACGGCCGCCTAGAGCAGCGTTCGATCAGATGGAACCGTGCGCGGTCCCATCTGATCGAACATAAGCTGCTCTAGACTTTAACTATTCTAGAGCACGACCTCCCGCTCGGCTGATTCCCGCCGAGCGGGACGTGCTCCAGTGCGGCCGTCTTGCTGCTGGGACGACAGGAGATCGGGCATGGCGCTGAAAAGAGTGGCCCTTGAAATCGGTATGGGCACCGACATCCGCGGCGGCGACTACACCAAGGCCGCGGTGCGGGCGCTGCGCGACGCGCTGTGGCACAACTCGCTCACCGTGGCCGGTGCGCTCGGCAAGTCGAGCGACGACATGCAGGTCGAGGTGCTGATCGGCGTGCCCAAGCCCGACCTGGTCGACAAGACGCAAGTGCTGGCAGTGCTGCCGCACGGCACGGGCACGGTGAGCGTGGTCGAAGGCGGGCTGGAAATTGCCAACGAAGCCGGCACCGACAAGACGGTGATCGCCCAGGCCGCCGCCATCGTCCGGCTCGATCTCTGAGGGAGTGCTCGATATGCCCGCCAAACGCGTCATCCTCGAGCTCGGCACCGGCAACGACCTGCATGGCGGCGACTACACCAAGGCAGCGCTGCGCGCCGTGCAGGATGCCCTGCACCACAGCTCGCTCGCCATGCTGCGCACGCTTGGGGTCAATTCCAAGACCGGCATGTTCGTCGATGTCACGATCGGCGTGCAGCAGCCCGACAAGGTCGACCTCGAGAAGGTGCGCACGTCCCTGCCGCACGGCATCGTGACGGTGAAAGCCGTCAAGGGCGGACTGGACGTGCCCGATCCCGAGGGCAACGATATCGCGGTGATCGCCAGCGCCGCGGTCGCCGTCCGGCTGGAGCTTCCGTGATGCTTCTCTACGAACATCCCCTTTCGTCCTACGCCCAGAAGGTCAAGATCGCGCTGCGCGAGAAGGGAATCGACTTTGAGGTCGAGACGCCTGCGGCGCTGGGCTCGGGCAAGGCCGACGGCAAGTTTGCGGCGGCCAGCCCGCGCAACGAGGTGCCGGCGCTGGTCGACGGCGACGTGCGCATCTTCGATTCGACCATCATCCTCGAATATCTCGAGGACAAGTTCCCCTCCCCGCCGCTGCTGCCGAGCGACCCGGCGGCGCGCGCCAACGCGCGCATGATCGAGGAGCTCTGCGACACGCTCTACGAGGCGGTCAACTGGGGCCTGAGCGAGATCCGCTGGTTCAAGCGGGCCGAGGGCGAGCAGGCCGAGAAGATGAAGGCGACCGCCGCCCGCCAGACGGCCGAGCTGCAGGACTGGCTCACCGACAGACTGGGCGATGGCCAGTGGTTCAACGGCGCCAGCTTCGGCTGGGCCGATCTCAGCGTGGCGCCCTACGTCAACCGTTCGTTCCATTACGGCTTCGGCACGCCGGCAGGATCGCCGCTCGACAAATGGCGCCACCGCATCCGCGAGCGGCCGTCAGTCGCCAAGACCTTCCGCGAGTTCGAGGCGGCCTCCGAACGCATGGGCGATGCCGCGGCGCGCCTCGCGTCGGGCGCCATCCGCCGCGAATATCGCGATCATCGGCTGGAATGGATGATGAAGTCGGGCGGCGTCCAGATCGTGCTCGACGGGCTGGCCAGGAACAACATCCGCTTCACCTGGCCGCTGGGCTAGCGAGGCAGACCATGCAGCGCAGCGAACAACAAATTCTCACGACCCATGTCGGCAGCCTGCCGCGCAATGCGGTGCTGACCGACCTCCTGATCCGCGACGAAGCGGGCGAGACGGTGGACCGGGCGGAACTGGCGCGGCAGAGCGCGAGCGCGGTGCGCCACGTGGTGGAGCAACAGGCGGCCTGCGGCGTCGACGTGGTGAACGACGGCGAGCAGCCGCGTGTCGGCTTCCAGACCTATGTGGCGCAGCGCATGCAGGGCTTCGGCGGCGAGTCCTCGCGGCCGCGGCCGCGCGACTATACCGACTTCCCGGGCCTTTTGGCGCAGCATCGCCAGCGTTTTCCGAAGCGCAGCAAGGTATCGAACGCGCCGCAGGCGATCGCCGACGTCCGCTACGACGATCTCGCGCCCGCCAAGGACGAGTGCCGCATGTTCCGCTCGGCGCTGGACGCGCTCAAGGCACCGCCGGCCGACGCCTTCATGACGGCGGCATCGCCCGGTATCGTCGCCACGACGATGCTGAACGCCCACTACGACAGCCACGAGGCGTATGTCTTCGCCCTGGCGCGCCAGATGCGCAAGGAGTACGAGCTGATCGCCGCCGACTTCGTGCTGCAGATCGATGCGCCCGACCTCGCGATGGAGCGCACGGTCCTGTTCCAGGACAAGACCGCCGCCCAATTCCTCACGATCGCCGAGACGCACGTCGCGGCGCTGAACGAGGCGCTGACCGGCATTCCGCGCGATCGCCTCAGGCTCCATTGCTGCTGGGGCAACTATGACGGGCCGCATATTCACGACATCCCGCTGGCGGAGATATTGCCCGTGCTCTACCAGGCGCGCGTCGGCGCGCTCAGCCTGGAATTCGCCAACCCGCGCCATCAGCACGAGTACGCCGCGCTCAAGCAGGCGAAGTTGCCGCCGGAGCTGATCCTGCTGCCGGGCGTCATCGATTCGACGACGAATTACGTCGAGCATCCGCAAGTCATCGCCAACCGGATTTGCGAGGCGGTCGAGGCGGTCGGCGACCGCAGCAGGATCATCGCCTCGAGCGACTGCGGCTTCGGCACCTTCGCCGGCTCGGAACTGGTGGCCGAAGACGTCGTCTGGGCCAAGCTCAAAAGCTGCCGCGAAGGCGCCGACATCGCGACGCGGCGGCTGTGGGGCAGAGCCTAGGGCCGATTCCGAAAAGGTGAAACCACCCCACCTCACCCTGAGGAGCATCGCGCAGCGATGCGTCTCGAAGGGTGGGCAACCTGCCTTGTCGTTGCCCACCCTTCGAGACGCGCCCTGCGGGCGCTCCTCAGGGTGAGGTGATTCTGTCGAAAAGGAACTCTCCTTAGGCTTTTGCGCCGCGCCGGCCGAAGAAGACCATTCCTGCACCGGCAAAGATGGCGATGACGCCGGCGATGCTGGGGATGGGGATGGTGTGCTGCTGATCGGCCGTCACCTTGATCGGCCCGGCGTCGACGACGACCCGCTTCTCGGTAAAGGAGATATTGTCGATCACCAGGCCGGCAACGCCGATGGCAATCAACAGAATGCCGAAGATAACGAGCGGTCGCATCGCTGCAGCTCCCTGTCCTCTTTTGAGGATTTCCCAGCAAGCACAACGCGTGGCGCCGCAGGAGGTTCCACATCGGCAAGAGTGTTATATGTTCGGCGCGAGCTGCGGGGGAGTTGCCATGCCTGAAGATGCGGAATCAGCACCGGCTGCGCCCGAGTTGCCGGGTGTCGATGGGGCGGCCCCGCCCGCCGAGATGGTGAGAAACGCGCATGTCGCCCAGGTCATGTGGGGCGCGGCGGTTCTGGACAATCTGCTGGTCACCCTCCTGACGCACAGCCTGCCCAACCTTTCGCGGCGGCTGCGGGAAAGGCTCTTCGAAGGCTATGGCCCGCTGGGAAACTTCGCCCCGCGTCTCGATATGGCCTTCGCAATGGGAATCATCGGCGAGAAGCTTCGCGAGGACATGGTGCACATCAAGGACCTGCGCAACGTGATGGCGCATTCCCCGTCGCGCGCCGACCTGAACGATCCGGTGGTGCGTTCGATCCTCTCCAGGCTGCGGGGCTACACGCCGGAGAAGGATCCTCTCCGCTTCTTTTTCGACAGGGTGCAGGATTGCCTGCGCGGCCTTTGGGAGCTGATCGACAAGCTGGCCAACGAGAAGGGCATCAAGATCGAACCGCCCGCCTGGCCACCCGGCAGATAGAACCCCCCTTCAGCGCGTCACGATCATCGACAGGCCCTGCTCGATCGCCAGCCTGGCCATCGCCTTCAGGTCGTCGTCGGTGGCGCTGCTGACCGGATGGCCGATCATCGCGAAGCGGTAGTCCGGCATGCCCAGCACGCGGCTCATCATCTCGGCGGCGCTGGCGAACCGCGAGGTCATGACGCTGAAGGCAGGGACCAGGAGGCGTTCAGCCGTTACGGAGTCGTGCAGACTGCACGATGAACAGCTTCCTCAATCGCCGATGCCGGAGATCACCGCGTCCCAGTTCCTGATCTCCGCGACGATAGGAGCGTCGGCCGGTGCGCTGTAATTGGACTTGGTGCGGCTCACGACCTTGGCCACGCCATGCTCCTCGCGCAGCATCCGGTCGAGGTGGGCGAAGAAGCCCTTCGTCCCCTCCTTGCCGTTGGAGATGAAGCCGATGGTCTTGCCTTCCAGGGTGGCCAGGCGCGGCGCGAGCTGGCCGATCGGCGGGGCCTTTTCGGGCGTGGGATCGAGAACACGGAACGTCATGGCGTACCTCTGTTATTTCTTTGGCGGTTCGCAATCGACGCAGGCGCCGATCGGCAAGGTCACGGCATGGCTCTTGTTGCCGAGCCATGGCGGAATGATGGCGCCGAAGCCGCCGGCCGGTCCGCCGGCGGCAACCACCAGGAGCTGGTCGGGCGATTCCATCGCGGGATAGACGCTGTCGCCGCGGTCGCGCACGACGGCGCCCTTGCCGACCTCGGCCCATTCGCGGCGATGGATGCGCGCCCGTTCATGGATGAAGTTGGCGATGTCGGTCTTGCTCCACTTCGCCGCCTGCAGGTGCTCGCGCAGCTGCTTGGGAATGATCAGCGCATAGTTGCCGGGATGAATCGAATAATGGCGCAGGTTGGCGCGCATCTCGGCGGCGAAGGTTTCCAGGATCTCCTCCGGCCTGGTCGTCCACTCGTTCATGATCTGGCGCGGGGCGCCCGCCGCCATCACAGTGACTGCCGACGCTTCCTTCGGCAGGCCGCGCTGCTCGGAGAGCGAGAGCCAGGTCGTGTCCTCCTCGTCCTCGGCCACGCAGTAGCTGAACTTGCCGGGATGACCCAGGGTCGAGCGGTCGATGGCGCCGGGCCGCACGTCCATGAGGTTGATCAGGCAGAGCCGGATCGCCCGGCCGATCACGGCGGTGGCGCGATCGCTGTTGCCCAGCGCATTGAACGTGCCGCCGGCGCCGAGCTCGAGCCTGATCGGGCCATTCAGCACCACCAGCACCGCGCAGCCGCCCGTGCTCGCCGTGGCGCCGTGCATCAGGAAGTCTTCCCGCATCATCGCCGTCCAGGCCGTGACCACGACCGGGAAATGCATGGGCAGGCAGCCCGCCATCACGGCGTTGATGGCGAGCTTCTCGGCGGTGACGGCCAGCCCGCGCACCGGCTCGATGCCGATCAGCTGATCGGGCGGCATCATCACCCAGTCGAGGCAGGCCTGCACCGCATCCGCCGTCGGCGGCACGATCGGCAGGCCGTCGGTCCAGCCGTTGCTGTGATAGAGCTCCTGGACCGCGGAGATGTCGGCGGCGTCGTAGCTGCGGGAAGCGAGTTGCATTCGATCGTCCTCAGGCCGCCAGCATGCGCTGGCGATTGCGCTCGCGCAGGATAGGCATCACCCACTTGCCAAAACGTTCGGCTTCCTCGTCGTGCAGGTAGCCCGACAGGCAGAAGGAGTGGCAGCCCAGATCGATGAAGTTCTGCAGCGTCTCGGCGCATTGCTCGGGATCGCCGACCACGGCAATGCCGGCGCCCGGCCGCACCTGGGTGATGCCGGTCCACAGATGCGGCTCGATGGTCTCGCCGATCGCCGCCAGCTCGCGCACGCGGCGATTGGCCTCCGAGGTGGCGAAGCGTTCCTTCACGAAGGCCTTCTGCGCCTCGGTGGCATGCGCCACCAGCTCATGGGCGAACTCCCAGGCTTCCTTCTCGGTCGGCCGGCAGACGACCTGCAGGCGCATGCCGAAGCCGATGTCGTTCTCGCGGCCGTGACGGGCGGCCATGCCGCGGATCTCGACCATGTTGGCGCGGATGCGCTCGTAGGTGTCGCCCCAGAAGAGATGCACGTCGGAATGCTTGGCCGAGATCTCCCAGGCCTGCCTGGAACCGCCGCCGAGATAGAATTTGGGATAGGGCTTCTGCAATGGATGGGGTCGGATCTGCGCGCCCTTCAACTGGTAGAACTTGCCGTCGAAATTCACCGGGCCGCGCGCGGTCCACAGCGCTTTCAGGATCGAGACTTCCTCGTCCATGATCTCGTAGCGCTCTTCCTTGCCCCACTTGACGCCTTCCGAGGCGTTCTCGGCCTCGCTCTGGCCCGCGATCAAATTGATGCAGATGCGTCCGCCCGAGAGCTGGTCGAAAGCCGCGATCATCTTGGCCAGCAGCACCGGGTTGATGTAGCTCGGCCGCGCGGCCACCAGCATGCGGATCGACTTGGAGCGCGCCACCATCATGGCGCTCGAGATCCACGCCTCCCAGCAGGCGGTCTGCACCGGCACCAGCATGTATTCGAAGCCCGCCGCTTCGGCCGCCTCGACGACGCGGTCGAACAGCGGCAGCGACGGCGCCACCTGCGCGCTCGCCAAGCCATAGGCCGTGGTGTCGCCCGCGGTCGGCAGGAACCAGCCGAATTCCAGTCTGCGCCCGTCTCGCTGCATGCCTCGATTGTCTCCTGGGAGCCGCTCCGGCGCAATTGGCGCTGGCCGCGCCGCCCGCGACGCGGCACGATCCGCGCGGTTTTGGCCGGCCGATTTTGCGGGAGATCATATGTTGCAGCATGGCAAGCGTCCGACAATCGCATCGCGGCACGGCATGGTGGCCGCCGCCCATCCGCTGGCCGCGGCGGCGGGCGCCCGCGTGCTCGGCAACGGCGGCAACGCCTTCGACGCGGCGGCGGCGACCGCAGCCGCGCTGAACGTTGTCGAGCCCTACATGTCGGGCCTCGCGGGCCAGGGCATGGCGACCTGCTACATCGCCGCCGAGAAGCGCGTGCGGTCGCTCAATTTCATGAGCCGCATCCCGCGCAAGTTCCCGCTCGACAAGTTGAATCGTCGCGAACAGATCGTGCGCGGCCCGGTCGCCGTCGGCGCGCCCGGCAACCTCGCCGGCTGGTGCGAGATGGTGAATACATACGGCAGCAAGAAGCTGCCGGAACTGTTCGCCCCGGCGATCGCCATCGCCCGCGACGGCTTCGGCCTGATCGAATTCAACGTCGAGGAGATGGGCGGCGCCACCTCGGAGCTGCGCGGCCACGCCGCGCTCTATCCCGAATGGTCACGCACCTATCTCGAGGGGCTGAGCGGCGGACGGCCGGCGCTGGGCGCCGTGCTGAAGCAGCCCGACCTCGCCCGGACGCTGGAAGCCCTGGCCGCCGAAGGGCCCGGCCTGATGTATGGCGGCGCGCTCGGCCAGAAAGTGATCGAGCGGCTGGTCGAGCTGGGCGGCTGCCTCACCATGGAAGATCTTCTGGACACCAAGGCGGCGTGGATGGACCCGCTGGCGGCGAACTATCGCGGGCGCACCGTCCATGTCCCGCCGCCGCCCTGCGAGGCCTTCCAGTATCTGCTGACTCTGCGCATCCTCGAAGGCTTCGAGCTCGGCAAGATGGCGCGCAACGGCACCGAACATATCGATACCGTGCTGCGAGCCATCCGCGTGGCGGCGGGCGTGCGCATCGCCAACAGCGTGCCGTCGCAACAGAAGCTCGCCGAGCTTCTGTCGGACGGCCATGTCGAGAGCCTGCGGGCGCGGGTGCGCGACGGCAAGCCGGTCGACGGACCGACCGAGCAATGGACGGCGCCGGCCACCGAGGGCCACACCACGTCGTTCTCGATCGCCGACAAGGCGGGCAACATGGTGTGCGTGACTCAGAGTCTCGGCAGCATGTTCGGATCGGGCGTGGTCGTGCCCGGCACCGGGGTCTGCCTCAACAACTTCCTCTACTGGGCCGACGTGAACCCCAAGAGTCCCAACCGCGTGAAGCAGGGCGACGCCATGCCGATCTGCGTGGCGCCGTCGATCGTCACCCAGGACGACAGACCGGTGCTGGCGCTGGGCACGCCGGGCAGCTACGGCATCCTGCAGACCCAGGCGCAGGCCCTCGTGCAGTACGTCGATTTCGGCCTGCCGCTGCAGCAGGCGATCGAGGCGCCGCGCGCGCGCCTGACCGACGGCCGCGCCGTGCTGCTCGAATCGCGGGTCGAATCGAAGGTGCACGAAGAGCTGCGCGCCCGCGGCCACGCGCTCAGCAGCGGGCCGGACTGGACCATGAGGGTAGGCGGCATGCAGGGGGTGGCGGTCGATGACGCCGGCACCTTCACCGGCGGATGCGATCCGCGGCGCGACGGCTACGTCGTGCCGGCTTAGCGGGCGCGGGTTACAACAACACCTCACCCTGAGGAGGCGCGCGGCGCCGTCTCGAAGGGTCGGAACCAGTCGTGCTGTCGCCCACCAAAGCGCGGAGGTTACTCCGCGCGGATCGAGACGCGCACTCCGTGCGCTCCTCAGGGTGAGGTATGTCTGATCCAGATACCAAGAATTACTTATGCGGCCGCGACGGCTCGGAGATCTCGGCGATCGCCTCGCCGACCTCGCGCAGGTTCGCCGCGCGCGGCTCGGTGGCGATGTCGCCCAGCGCCACGATGCCGACCAGGTTCTTCTGCTTGTCGAGCACTGCCAGGCGCCGGACCTGCAGGGCCTGCATGCGGGCGAGCACCTGCTCGGAGTCCTCGTCCTCGAAGGCATAGGAGATGTCCTCGGTCATGCACTCGCGGACCAGCATCTCGATCGGCGACCGGCCCGTCGCCACGCCGCGCACGACGATGTCGCGGTCGGTGAGGGTGCCGACCAGCCGCCGTCCAGAGCATACCGGCAAGGAGCCGACGCCCATCGCCTCCATGGCCTCGGCAGCCTGCTGCAGCGAGGCGTCCGGCGGAATCGTCTCGACATCGCGGGTCATGACGTCACTGACTTGCATGCAGGGACAATGCGCGGACGGCCAATCGGTTGCATCTAGCGAACCGTCACCACGGTTCGCGTCTGGGAACGGATGTGGGGCGAAAAGCGACCCCAGCCGCGCATGGCTTTGAATTCCCCGGTTTCGACCGCGGCGGGCGAATCGAGCTCGTAGACCGTGGTGTAAAGCTTGGCGCTGGTGCGTTTCCCCTGGCCGCGGTCGCTTTCCGAAACCTCGCCCGAGGAGACATAACGGCGGCCGGCCCGCACGCCGGGGCAGGCCAGCGCATCGGGCAGGTGCACATCGTCGTACCAGCGGTTCCACTCAGCCTCGACGGAGGCATCGACTTCGGCAGTCACGATGAGAAGACAGTCGGGCAGCGCGGTCATTCGGCATTCCTCTTGCACTGAAGCGTCCGGCACGATGGAATGCCCGCCAACGAGAATGTTCAAGAGGGGATGGTTCATGCGCAAACTGATGGGGCTGGCGGCGGCCGCGGTGGCGATCGCCGCGGCGGGGCTTGCGCAGGCGGAGGACACGCCGCGCCGGGGCGGCACGATCCGCATGACCGCGCCCTATGCGGCAAGCTTCGGCAGCCTCGATCCGCAGGTCACGCCGCGCGCCCAGGACGACATCGTCGGCAAGGCGCTCCATCGCACCCTCTACAATTGGGACACTGCCCAGAACAAGCTGGTGCTGGAGCTGGCGAAGTCGGTGTCGGTGTCCGAAGACGGCCTCGTCTACACCTACAAGCTGCGCGACGATGCCTTCTTCCACAACGGCCGCAAGATGACGGCCGACGACATCATCTACTCCTTCACCCGCATCATGGACGGCAGCAAGGGCTATCCCGGCGCGCGCTACGTGCGGCTGATCAAGGGCGCCGTCGACGTCGAGAAGGCCCAGGCCAAGGAGATCGCCGGGCTGAAGAAGATCGACGACTTCACCCTCGAGATGACCATCACCGACAGGGTCGAGCCGGGCTATTACTTTTTCAGCGGCACGACCGCGATCGTGCCCAAGGAAGAAGTCGAGAAGGGCAACTTCGCGTCCAATCCCGTCGGGCTAGGACCGTTCAAGTTCAAGGAGCACATTCCCGGCTCGCGCGTCGTGGCCGAGCGCTGGGAGAAATTCTACAAGCCCGGCAAGCCCTACGCCGACAAGCTCGAAGTGCTGATCATGGCCGAGGCGGCGGCGCGCGACGTGGCGTTCCGCAACAAGGAGATCGACACC
>DATHNU010001190.1:0-2745 GCA_035485695.1 Reyranella sp.
TTCTCCATGGTGTGCGGCGGGGCGTTGTCGCCGCGCATCTGCAGGATGACCTCGCCGTTGCGCCCGACCACCGTCACCGACACGGTGTAGCCCTGGCTCTTGCAGAGATCGGCGGCGGTCGTGCCGATGGTGAGCGCCGCCGCGAGCGACAGATCCTTGCGGGCCAGCAGCTGCGCCTCGGCCGGTGCGGTGAAGGCAAGACCCAGCCCGACGATGCCGAGGCCGGCAAAGAGTGCGTTGTTCGACATTTGCATTTCTCCCCCTGATCGACGAACCCTATCAATCGGCGAGAACTCATCGAATCAAACAACCGTGAGAGTTTCCTGGCATCGCGCCGGGGGTCCCGGCAGGGCCATCGCATATGCGATAGCCCCGGGTGTCGCGGCAAGGCGATGCTGTATAATCGCGGCAAAATCGGAGGAAATGCCATGACGCGTCAGGCTCTGCTCATCGTCGGTTTCCTGGTGGCCGCGGCAGGCGCGGCACACGCCCAGCAGCAGAAAATCGGCGCACCGCCGGAAGCCTCGAACATGCGGCTGGCCGGCTGGAGCGACCTGCAGGCGCGCAGCGCCTATCAGCCGACGATCCATCATCAGGGCGACCGCTGGATCGCCTATATCGGCCATCACGGCGGCACCGACGAGATTCCCAACCCGGTCAATCCCATGACTGGCAAGGCCGAGCCCAACGGGACGTCGATCGTCGACGTTACCGATCCCGCCAATCCGAAATATCTGCGTCACCTGCCCGGCGCGCCGGGCACCTACGAGGCGGGTGGCGCCCAGATGGTGCGGGTGTGCGACGGCAGCAGCCTGCCGCGGGCCAACAAATCCGCCGTCTACATGCTGCGCACCTTCGGCGGCGAGGCGCATGAGATCTGGAACGTCGCCGATCCGGCCAACCCGGTCCTGGTCACGCGCCTGGACGGCCTGAAGGACACGCACAAGAGCTGGTGGGAGTGCGACACCGGCATCGCCTACCTCGTCTCGGGCGCGCCCGACTGGCGCACCAAGCGCATGACCCAGATCTACGATCTGAGCGACCCTGCCCATCCGCAGAAGATCCGCGACTTCGGCCTGCCCGGCCAGGAACCGGGCGCCACCGGCGTCGTGCCGACCGAATTGCACGGGCCGATCTCGACCGGGCCGCAGGGCAACCGCGTCTATTTCGGCTACGGCACCGACAAAGGTGGCGTCCTGCAGATCGTCGACCGCGAGAAATTGCTGAAGGGACCGAAGGAGCCGACCCCCGACAACCTGCGCGCGCCGGAGATCTCGCGTCTCATGATGTCGGGCTGGAACGGCGCGCACACGACCTTCCCCATGCAGCAAATGCCGATCGCCGAGTTCGCCAAGGACAAGGACGGCGGCAAACGCGACATCGTCATGATCGTCGACGAGGCGATCCTGAACGAATGCCAGGAGGCGCGGCAGATGGTGTGGTTCGCCGACATCTCGATCGAGAACCGGCCGATGATGGTGTCGAACTGGACCGTACCCGAGGCGAGCGGCAATTTCTGCCAACGCGGCGGCCGCTTCGGCTCGCACTCGTCCAATGAAAGCATGGACCCCGTCTACTACAAGAAGATGGCCTTCATCGCCTTCTTCAATGCCGGCGTGCGTGCGCTCGACATCCGCGATCCCTTCAATCCCAAGGAGGTCGGCTATTTCATCCCGGCGATCACCGACAAGACCGACAAGCGCTGCGTCAAGGTCGACGGCCAGGATCGCTGCAAGACCGCCATCCAGACCAACAACGTGGAGACCGACGCCCGCGGCTACATCTACATCGTCGATCGCGCCAACACCGGCATGCACATCCTCGAGTTGAACGGCGCGGCGCGCACGGTGGCCGGGCTGAAGTGAGATGAGCGGATGCTGAACCGCCGCACGGTCATCCAGGCGTCACTGGGCGGTGGCTTGGTCGCCGTCCTGGCCGGCCTCGCCGCGGTGGGCCACGAGCGGGTGAGACTGGGACCGACCGACGGCGCCGGCTGGCATCCCGTCGCCTGGCCGTTCCCGCGCGACGGCTGGCCGCCGGGGCGCGGCTGGCGTCGCGACACGACCGATGTCTATGTCCGGCCCAAGCTCGGTTTCTGCGGCAATTGCGAGACCGGCGTGGTGACCGACGACGAAGTCGACCGTGTCACCGACGTCGATCTTCTGGACGAGCGGTTCCAGCCGGTGCAGGCGGGCAGCCGGATCCGCATCACCGATCTCGTCGGCCGTGCGCGGCTCTACAAGTACAGGCTCAGGAACGGCGCCCAGCGCTTCGCCGAGGGCATCGCCGTCGCCTACAAGTGCGATCTCGTGGTCGCGGTGATCGTGGGCAACGTCGCCGACGAGCAGGAGCGCAAGTCGGCGCACCGCTTTCTCGAGTCGAACACCGTCCAGGTCTGGGTGAACCAGCAGCTCGAGGGGCGGTGAAGCGGTTCGCTACGCTTCGCCTCTGTTGAATTTACACATCGCCTCAGGGCCCCTCTCCGCCCGCGTCATCGCGGGGGGAGAGGGAGGGGCCCGCGCGAAGCGTGGGAGGGTGAGGTGGGCTCCGACGCTCGCACCACAGACATCCCGTGCTTATCAGACACCACCTCACCTCCCCATTGCTTCGCAATGGGTCCCTTCCTCTCCCCCGCTTCGCGGCGGAGAGGACCCTGAGCGAACTGTGAATCCAACAGGCTGCGCGTTCCAGTCGGAGGTGTCGCCGTAAAAGCTCAAAGCCCCATCTGCCGCGCCGCCAGATCCT
>DATHNU010001191.1:0-5651 GCA_035485695.1 Reyranella sp.
TAGGAGGCGTGCGCCGGATCGATGCCGACCTCCAGCGCCTGCAGCCAGTTGCACTCGATCAGGCCCTTGAAGGCGAAGGCGTGCGTGCCCGGGGCGATGAAGCAGTCGAAGTCGGGGAAAGCGGGCGCTTCGCCTTCACCCAGATAGGCGAACACGATGCCGTTCTTCACCACGACAGGGTAGGAGCGCTGGCGCACTCGCTGACAGAGCACGCTGCCTTCGGGCTCGGCGGGTGTCTCCAGGCACTTGCCATCGACGTCGAACAGCCAGCCATGGAACAGGCAGCGCAGGCCGCCGTCTTCCAGCCGACCGTAGGCGAGGTCGGCGCCGCGATGCGGGCAGTCGCGGTCGAGCAGGCCGTGCCGGCCGTGCTCGTCGCGGAACAGCACGAAGTCCTGGCCCAGCACGCGCACCGCCTTGGCGGGACGCTCCTGCGGCAGCTCGTCGGCGAGCGCCACCGGATGCCAATAGTGCCGCATCAGCGCGCCGCATTTGGTGCCCGGCCCGATGCGGGTGATCAGCTCGTTCTGCTCGGGACTCATCATGGGAAAAGAGTGGCGCAAATCCCAACGCCTGTCATCCGGGGCTCGCCACCGGCCCTTCTGACATATAGCGAACCCCGTCGTCTCGACCGAGGGCCGCAGGCCCCGAGCGGAGAGACCTTGCTTCAACGATTAGCCGCTTATCGCTGAAGCAAGGTCTCTCCACTCCGCGCTTCGCGCTCCGGTCGAGACGACGGGATTTGCTATCTGCACTCCACGCCAACGCTTACTTCCCCCGCACTGACAGACTATACAGGTGGCCCATGAGTAACCTGAACGGCATGCCGGGCCCGACGTCCCGGCACTATTTTTCCCAACGCCTGCGCCTTCACTATGTCGACTGGGGCAATCCCGACGCGCCGCCGCTGCTGCTGGTGCATGGCGGGCGCGATCATTGCCGCAACTGGGACTGGGTGGCGCAGTCGCTGCGCAAGGATTGGCACATCATCTGCCCCGACCTGCGCGGGCACGGCGACAGCCAGTGGTCGCCCGACGGCAACTACTCGATGGCCTCCTACATCTACGACCTCGACCAGCTCGTGCACCAGCAGGGCCTGGCGCCGGTGACGATCATCGCTCATTCGCTGGGCGGCAACATCTGCCTGCGTTATGCCGGCGTTTATCCGGAGAAGGTGCGCAAGCTGGTCGCCATCGAAGGGCTGGGCCCGTCGCCCAAGGTGATCGCCGAGCGCGGGCACAAACCCATGGAGGTGCGCATGGGCGAATGGATCGACGAGCAGCGCAAGCTTTCCGGCCGCCTGCCGCGCCGCTATCCCACCATCGAGGACGCCTTCAAGCGCATGCAGGAGGAGAACAAGCACCTCTCGGCCGAGCAGGCGCGCCATCTCACGCAGCAGGGCGTCAACCAGAACGAGGACGGCACCTATAGCTGGAAGTTCGACAACTATGTCCGCACCTCGCCGCCCTATGACATGACCTACCAGGACATCGAACATCTGTGGACGCGGATCGCCTGTCCGACCTTGCTGGTTTACGGCAAGGAGAGCTGGGCCTCGAACCCGGAGAAGGACGGGCGCCTGAAATACTTCAAGACAGCCAAGGTGATCGAGTTCGATCATGCCGGGCACTGGGTTCATCATGACCGGCTGGACGCCTTCGTCGCCGAGGCCGGGGAGTTCATCGAATGAAGGCGGCGATCTTTCGCGGCGGCGACATCGTCGTCGACACCCTGCCCGAGCCGGTGCCGGCGCGCGGCCAGGTCCTGGTCAAGACGCTGGCTTGCGGCATCTGCGGCTCCGACCTCCATGCCGCCAAGCACGCCCATCGCATGGTCGCGGTGACCAGGCGCATTCCGGGCCGGGTGCCGATGGACCTCTCGCGCGATGTCGTGTTCGGCCACGAATTCTGCTGCGAGGTGCTGGACTATGGGTCCAACACCGAGCGCAAGGTGAAGCCGGGTGTGCGCGTTTGCGCCATGCCGCTGATGATGGAAGCCGACGGGCCGAAGGGCATGGGCTACTCCAACACCTATGTCGGCGGCTATGCCGAGCAGATGCTGCTCTCCGCACCGCTTTTGCTGGAAGTACCCAACGGCCTGTCAACGGACCATGCCGCGCTCACCGAGCCGCTGGCCGTGGGCGTGCACGCGGTCGAGAAGGGCGCCCTAAAGGGTGACGAGGCGCCGCTGGTCGTGGGTTGTGGGCCGGTCGGGCTCGCCGTCATCGCCGCCCTGCGGCTGAAGGGCATACGTCCGATCGTCGCAGCCGATTTCTCGCCCAAGCGCCGCGAGCTCGCCGAGAAGATGGGCGCGGACATCGTCGTCGATCCTGGGCTGGAGTCACCTTATGTGAAGCTCGAGCCAGGCAAGCGAGCGGTGATCTTCGAATGCGTGGGCGTGCCGGGCATCCTGCAGCAGATGTTCGAACGGGTGCCGCGCGATGCGCGGGTCGTGGTCGTCGGAGTCTGCATGGAGCCCGATACCATCGAGCCCATGTTCGGCATCGTGAAGGAACTCAGCCTGCAGTTCGTGCTGGGTTACACGCCCGATGAATTCGCCCATTCGCTTCGCCTGCTGGCCGACGGCCAGGTCGATGCAGATGCACTGATCACAGGCAAGGTCGGCCTCGACGGCGTGAAGGGCGCCTTCGCTGAACTGGGCAGCCCCGAGCGGCACACCAAGATTTTGGTCGAACCGTGGCGATGATCGGCTGTGCCCCCTGTTGACCGGCCGTCGGCCGATTTGATAGCGCTTGCGCCGCGAAAAGGGAGGAGAAAATGAAGCTTCACAATTCGGGCGGGCCGAACCCGCGCATGGTCCGCATGTTCATGGCCGAGAAGGGCTTCGATGTCCCCAAGGTCGATGTCGATCTGCGCGGCGGCGAGAACCGGCGCGAGCCTTACCTCAAGATCAATCCATCGGGCCAGACCCCCGCGTTGGAGCTCGATGACGGCACCATCCTGGCCGAGATCACGGCGATCTGCGAGTACGTCGACGAGAAGCAGAAGGACACGGCCTCGCTGATCGGCGACACGCCCGAGGAGCGCGCCAGGACCCGCATGTGGACGCGCCGCATCGACCTCAACATCGCCGAGCCGGCCGCCAACGGCTTCCGCTTTGCCGAGGGCCTGAAGATGTTCGAGAACCGCGTGCGCTGCATTCCCGGCGCGGCCGACGAGCTGAAGGCAACGGCGCGCGACAAGCTCAAATGGCTCGACGGCCTGATGGGCTCGAAGCCCTTCATTGCCGGCGACAAGCTCACCATGGCCGACATCCTGCTGTTCGCCTTCCTCGACTTCATGGCCAATGTCGGCCAGCCGCTCGATCCCGAATGCAAGAACCTCACCGCCTGGTTCGGTCGCATGAAGGCCCGGCCGAGCGCCGCCGCCTGACCCGGAGACACAGACGATGCGCCGTTCGATTGCCCTGCTCGCTTTCATCGCCTCGTTCGTCATGGCTGCCGCGGGCTTCGCCCAGGCCGCCGATCCGCCAGCCTCATCTTCCATTAGAGGCCTGTTCCTCGTCACCGATTACCCCTCGCAGACGGTACGGGCTGGCGAGATCACTACCATCCGCGTCAAGCTCACCAATTCGGGCCTGCCGCCCGAGCCGGTGGCGCTCTCGCTGTCCGACGTGCCGGCCGGCTGGAAGGTCGACATCTTAGGGGGCGGCCAGGCCGTCGCCTCGGCCATGCCCGGCATCAACCAGGACATCAGCCTGCAGCTCCGCGTCGACGTGCCGAAGGATGCCAAGCCCGGCTCGCAGAAGCTGGTGCTGAGCGCCAAGGGCCCGCTCACCCAGGCATCCGATCTGGTGTTCACCCTGACCGTCGGCACCGAGACGCCGGCCAAGCTCAGCCTGAAGTCGCGCCTGCCGTCGCTACGCGGCACGCCGCGCTCGGCCTTCGAATATACGGTCACGGTCGGCAACGACAGCGGCAAGGACCTCACCGTGGCGCTGTCGGCGCAGGCGCCGGCCAACTTCCAGACCACCTTCACCGAAGGCTTCGGCTCCAACGAGATCAGCTCGATCCCGATCGAGGCCGGTCAGACCAAGGACATCAAGGTCAAGGTGACGCCGCCGCGCGATGTGAAGGCGGGCGACTACCCGGTGCTGGTCAAGGTCGCATCGGAGGGCGCGACGGCGGAGCTCAGGGTCACGTTGCAGATCAGCGGCCAGGGCAAGCTTGCGCTTTCGACCAAGGACGGCCGCCTGTCGGGCGAGGCCGAAGTCGGCAAACCCGCCGCCTACACCCTGGTCGTCAGCAACGACGGCACCGCGCCGATCGAGGAAGTCGAGATGGCGGGCACTGTTCCGGCCAACTGGAAGGTCGAGTTCAATCCCAAGACCATTGCCAGCGTGGCGCCCAACGAAAAGAAGGAAGTGCAGGTCCTGGTGACGCCGGGCGACAAGGCGATCGCCGGCGACTATGTCGCCTCGTTCCGCGCCAGCGGCCGCGGCGAATCGGCGTCGTCCGATTTCCGCATCACCGTCACGACCTCGACCCTGTGGGGCATCGTCGGCATCGGCATCATCGCCATCGCTTTGCTTGTCCTGCTGGGCGCTGTCGCGCGCTTCGGCCGGCGGTAAGCCTCGGCCAATGGTCGACAACGTCATCGAGGCGCGCGGGCTGCTGAAACTCTACGGCGCGCAGCGCGCCGTCGACGCCATCGACCTCGACATCCGCCGCGGCGAGATCTTCGGCCTGCTGGGCCCCAACGGCGCCGGCAAGACGACGACCATCCTGATGATGCTGGGGCTGACCGAGATCAGCGGCGGCACGGTCGAGGTGCTGGGCTTCGACCCGGTGCGCCAGCCGCTCGAGGTCAAGCGCCGGGTCGGCTATCTGCCCGATGCGGTGGGCTTCTACGATCACCTGACGGCGCGGGAGAATCTCGTCTACACGGCGCGCCTGCTCGCCATCCCGCGATCGCAGATCGGGCGGCGAATCATGGAGGCGATGGAGAGCGTGCAGCTGGCCGACGTGGTCGACAAGCGCGTCTCGACCTACTCGCGCGGCATGCGCCAGCGGCTGGGCATTGCCGAGATCGTGATGAAGAAGGCCGAGATCGCCATCCTCGACGAGCCAACCTCGGGTCTCGATCCGCACGCCACCTTCGAGCTGCTGGAGATGATCCGCGGGCTGAAGCGGATGGGCGTGGCGGTGCTGCTGTCCTCGCACCTGCTCGACCGCGTGCAGAGCGTTTGCGACCGGGTGGCGCTGTTCAACAAAGGCAAGATCGCCCTGATGGGCACGGTGGTGGAGCTGGCCAACCAGGTGCTGGGCGCCGGCCACCCCATCCTGGTCGAAGCCTCGGGCATCGACATTGCGGCCGCCCTGCGCGGCATCGAAGGTGTGCAGAAGGTCATGCCGGAGGGCGAGGGTGCGTGGCGGGTCGTGGCCGATCGCGACGTGCGCGCCGCGGCCGCGCAACGTATCGTATCGGCCGGCGGCGCGTTGACGCGGCTGGCCGACCTGCAGCCCAGCCTGGAAGAGGTCTACACGCGATACTTCCTGGAGGCGCGGCATGCAGCGTAGCCCCGCGCGCCGCGAAGGCTCGCCCTTCACCGGCCTCGGGCCGGTCTTCATCAAGGAACTGTCCGATCACCTGACCAGCATCCGCATGCTGGTGCTGACGCTGTTCGTGATC
>DATHNU010001192.1:0-2551 GCA_035485695.1 Reyranella sp.
CGCGGTGATGATCGTATTGCGCGCCATCGTCGCCAGATCGCCCAGCAGCGTGTGAAAGCTATGCACCGGCAGTCCATCCGGCGTCATGCCGGTGGTCTGCTTCTTGACCGCGGCCTTTGAACGCTGCGCCTGCGCCACCACCCTGCTGCGCAGGGTTTCGGCCTCCTCCTTGTCGGCGTCGTCGAACAGCATCGGCGCCAAGCACTGACGCATGTGCCATTCCAAATAGTAGGCAAGCATGCAGAGGAGGACATGCGCCCGCACCCGATCCTCCAACCAGTGATAGATCGGCCGAACATTCAGATCGACGGTCTTGATGCAGCGGAACGCGCGCTCCACCCGGCCCAGGGATTTGTAGCTACGTACTGTATCAGCATCACCAAGCGTCGCCTCGGGCAGGCTGGTGCGAACGACATAGAGCCCGTCGGTTGCCGCCTCCCCGGCAATCTCGGCGGTCTTTCTGGCGAAGCCGAAGGCGTCGTCGGTAATCGTCAGATCGAAATGCTTTTTCATTTTGTAGGTGTTGAGCACCGCACCGACCGCGAGCGCGATCTCCGCGGTGCCGCGCAGCGGATTCCGCTTGCGCTCGACCGCGGTTTTGATGCCGGCAAGCTCCTTCTCGGTGGCGGCCAGCAACTCTTCGCGCTTGCGTGCGCGTTCGGCGGTGAGATCGGGATTGCGGCAGACCACCAGTCGCTCGCCGGGAAAATCGGGCGACGTGATGCTGGCCATGTCGCGCTGGTCGAACAGCGTGAGCTGCAGGATGCCACTGTTCAGCAGGTCCTTGATCGCGGGTGCACGCAGCGCGGTGATCCAGTCCAGGCCTGCGGATTTGATGTCCTCGGTGATGCGCGCCTCGGTGATCATGCCGCGGTCGCCGACCAGCACCACGTGGTCGAGGCCGAAGCGCTGCTTGAGCTTGTCGATCTGCGGTGCCAGGGTCGTCGGATCGCCGGTGTTGCCGTCGAAGACTTCGATCGCGACAGGACAACCGTCGGAACCGCAGAGCAGGCCGTAAACGATCTGCAGCGTGCCCTTCTTGCCATCACGGCTGTATCCACGTTTGGCCAGCGGACAGCAGCGTCCCTCCATGTAGCTGGACGAGACGTCGTAGAGCACCAGCGTGCCGTTCTGGAGGTGGCGCCTGGCCAACGCGGTCTCGATGGCGGCCTGGCGTGCCAGCAACCAATCGAGTGCCGCATAGAGTTCATCGTCGTCGACCTCGCCGAGACCGAGCGCTTCGCCTAGGCTGGAGGACGCCGTGGCTGGCGACAGCGTCCTGGCGGCGGCGAGTTTGGAGACCGGGTCGAGGATGCGACCGATCAGCAGGGCGAGGACGAGGTCGCGGCAGCGGTTGCCATCAGGGCCGAGGATGCGGTCAAGGCCGATCTTGCGGGCCGTGCCGAGGGCGGCAGCGACGTGGCCATGGGGCAGGCTGCGGGTGATGGTGAAGGCGTCCTGCTCGGCGGGAATGACGGTGCCGCCCTTGAGCACGCCGCGCAGGCCTTCGACATGAGCGGGGGACCAGTCGGAAAGGTTGCAAAGCGTGCGTTTGCGCACCTTCCCCTCGTGGCGGTAGCTCTCGCGCAGGAGGATCGCGGGTGGCGAGTTCCGGTTCGGGACGGCTTCGATATACATCACTGAATTGGACGCGATTCGCCCGCACGGTACAACTCACAAGGGCGTGATTACATGGCTACGTTTTTGAATGCGCCGAGGCAGTTTTTCCCGAACATCCGCCGATTTTCAGTAATGGCAAGTCGGAAGCTACGGTTAGGCAGATCGCAGAGCTCGCAATCACCAAGTTCGGCAGTCTGTCCAGGCACGACGACTTAAACCTCTCGACGCACACAACGTTCCGACAGATTCTAGGTGGACATTACAGACGGGTATCGCAAAAGTTGCTCCGCAAACGGGGCGGACCGATCAAGCGCTTTCTCGCATTGCAAGGGTCTGTCGCGATTTCCGTGCTGGTCAGGCTGTCAGCGGCAACATGCGGGCTCGGAGCAATTCTGTTCCTGCGCGGCCATACATTGAGCGTTTCAGCGTCTTCAGCCGGTTGATTTGTCCCTCCGTTTGCCCGTTGCTCCATGGCTCGCTGATGGCATTACGCACGGCTTCGATGTCGCGGCGAAGGAAGCGCACGAAACGTCGAATGCCATACAGCCCCGTGTGGTGCGCATCGTCCAGCCAACCGTCCAATTTCGATGGATCGTTGCCGCGGAAAATGCCCCGAAAGCGCATCGCCAGCTGGCGCATGATCGCGAAAGCCGGCGCGGTTGCCTTCAACCAATCCACCTTTACCTCCTGCTGGCGGGTCAGTTGCCCCCGTGGCTTCACACAGAGGATGGACGCGGCGATTGGCGGCACGATCGGACGAGGTGGCACAATGGGTGCGTCGTCTCTGCTGGCCTTTTGCACCGGCACGGCGCTTCCAGCGTCTGTCTCCCGTCCACGTCCGCTTCGTCATCTTGACGCCCCTGAAGCCGTCGCTCTGCTCCCGGCCCGAGCGAGCGGTCAGCTTCTTGGCCCGTCGATCGCAAAGCTGACG
>DATHNU010001193.1:0-7968 GCA_035485695.1 Reyranella sp.
TACCAAGACTCCTGGCCCGGATCATGACTTGCTCTGCCTCCGGGCCTTCTTTTGCTTGCACCCTTCGTCAAGGTCACCCGATGCGGACGCTGGCCGTTGCGCCTTGCATTTCTCGCGGATGCCTGGTCATCGGAGACGACGGAGAGCCTGGGAACTGTCGATGGCCTTTTCAGTAACACTCATCAATCTCGCCGGTGCGGTCGCGCTCCTGCTGTGGGGCGTCCACATGGTGCAGACCGGAGTCCAGCGTGCCTTCGGCGCCAGGCTGCGCAGTTTCCTAGCCAACGCGTTGCGCAATCGATGGAAGGCTTTTCTGGCCGGCATGGGCGTGACGGCCATTCTTCAGAGCAGCACCGCCACGGGCCTCATGATCACGGGCTTCGCTGCCGGCGGGCTCGTCGAACTCGTGCCGGCTCTCGCCGTCATGCTTGGCGCCAATGTCGGCACCACTCTCATCGTCCAGGTCCTGTCTTTCGATGTCGCCGAGATCTCCCCGGCGCTGATCCTGATCGGCCTGCTAATGTTCCGGCGCGCTTCCGCCGGCCCTCGGGATTTTGGCCGTGTCCTGATCGGCCTTGGGCTGATGTTGATGGCGCTCCACAATTTCGTTGCCTTGTTGGCGCCCTATGAGGATGTCCCGAGCCTGAGGCTGCTGCTCGGTGCAATCTCCACACAGCCGCTGCTCGATGTCATATTGGCCGCCGGGTTGACCTGGGCGGCGCATTCGAGCGTGGCCGTCGTGCTGGTCATCATGTCGTTTGCCGCCCAGGGAACGGTACCACCGCAAGCAGCCCTCGCCCTGGTGCTGGGCGCCAACCTCGGCACCGCGATCAATCCGATCCTGGAAGGTGTGACGGGCAACGATCAGGCGGCCAAGCGCTTGCCGATCGGCAATTTCGTGAACCGTCTCATCGGCGTCGTCTGTGCGATCGCAGCACTACCCTACATTAGCCCGTGGATCGTAACCGTCGATCCCAACAACGCTCGCGCCGTCGCCGACTTTCATACGGCGTTCAACGTCGTCCTGGCGCTGATCTTTTTCCCGCTCCTGACACCCTACGCGAACCTGCTGAAACGCTGGTGGCCCTCGCGCATCGACCAGAGCGATCCGAGCCGGCCCATCTATCTCGATCCGGTGGCACGCGAGACGCCGGTCCTGGCGATAGGCGCGGCGGCCCGCGAGGCGCTTCGCATGGCCGACGTGCTCGAAACCATGCTGGTTGGATTGCGCGAGTCGTTCGACAACGCCAACCGGAAGCAGATCGGCGAGACCAAACGCCTGGACGATGTCCTCGACAAGCTCAATACGGCGATCAAGGTCTACGTCACCTCGCTCGATTCCGAGGCACTCGGTGAAGCCGACGTGCGCCGGGCACGCGAGATTCTTGGCTTTGCCACGAACATCGAGCAGGCCGGGGACATCATCGACAAGAACCTGCTGGGCATCGTCAGCAAGGCGGCCAAGCGGGGCGTTACTTTTTCGAAGTCGGGGCAAGCCGAGCTGTTAAGCATGATCGACCGGCTGATCGTGAACATTCGCACGGCTGCTTCGCTCTTCATGACCGGGGACGAGCGCGCCGCGCGCTTGCTGGCGGCCGAAAAGGAGGCCTTCCGAGCCATGGAAACGGCGTCGACGGATGCGCACTTCGACCGGCTTCGCTCGAAGCGCATCGACACGACCGAGACCAGCTCCTTGCACCTCGATGCCCTGCGTGATCTCAAGAGCGTCAATAAGCATATCGTTGCCGCGGCAGCCTATCCGGTGTTGGAAAGCAAGGGTGAGTTGCTGTCAACGCGACTCCGTCAGGTGAGTTGAGGAGGAGTCTTGGCCAAATCTAAGAGTGGAAAAGCGTCAGCGGACAAGGAATTAAAAATGCTGCGCAGGGACATTAAGGGGCTTGCTGAAGCCTTGAGCGTATTGTTGAACCACAGCAGCACGATCCAAGGCATGATGGGAAGAACTAACTTTGCGCTAGTTGAAGTCGCAAAGTCGGTCGAGAAGATTGAATTTCAATTATCACATCATCCAAAGCTGACGAAAAAGAAGAAAAGGAAATAGAAAGCGCAATGCTGCGCGTGCACTTGGCAAGTGATCGATGGGCCACGATTGGATGGCGCTCGACAGTTGATCGAGGCCGGCTTGAGGAGAGCGCCGATCCGAACTCACAGCTGAACCGAACTAATGCCTATTAAAGCCAAAGCCGAGAAAAGATCCGACAAAATCCCTACTAGACGTGACCCAGTAGCCGGGCGGGTGCCGCACTTTGCTAGGGGCTATTGACGCATGGGCAAAGGAAGTCATGCACGACCGCGTGGAATTGGACCTGCCGCTCACCGGAAGCAAGGAAGCTGCCGTCAGGGCTCGATTACTAGCTGCACGCGCTCGCCGGAGAAGCGGGCCTCGTGATAGGCGATCGGCACGCCCCGGCGGTCGACGTCGACGCTTTCGGTCACCAGGATCGGCCGGGTGCGCGGCTGGCGCAGGTGGTCGGCGTCACTGGGCGAGGGCATGCGGGCGGTGACGCGGGTCACCTGGCGGGTGTAGTCGTCGATGCCGAAGCGCTTCAGCGTCTTGGTCACGGACCATTCGGCCTGGTAGATTGTGGCGAGGTCGGGGAAACGCTTGGCTGGAAAGTAGTTCGACGACACGCTGATCGGCTGGCCATCGGCCTCGCCGACGGTCTCCAGCAGAACGACGCGAGTGCCGGTGGTGAGCTTCAACGCCTTGGCTACCTCGGGCGGGCACTTGATCTCGCTTGCCGCCAGCAGCCGGTGCCCGGGCTCGCGGCTCTGCGCCAGGAGGTTGGCGCTGAAGCGGGTGCGCTTGCCGATGACGTAGTCGATGACGCCGTCCTCGACGAAAGTGCCCTGGCCGCGGGCGATCCTGACGAGGCCGCGGCCGACCAGCGCGGCGACTGCGCGCCGCGCGGTGTGGCGGTGCACGCCGAAGCGCCGCGCGATCTCCAATTCGTTCGGCAACTGCGCGCCCGGCGCCGGGCGGCCGGCGGCGATCTCGCCCGCCAGCTGCTGTTCGATCTGATGCCAGACCGCGACCCCGGCCTGCCGGTCAATTTCCATCATGCCCTTGTTTACTCGCTCGCCGACCTCTGGCATATTAGCTGATGAGACGTATAGACGTCTAGGTGATAACGTCTAGGAGATGGCATGGACCGCAGCGGCGACAAGGCGGGTGACCAGACGGCGCGGCGGCGCTGGCTCGGCGTGCTGGCCAAGGCGGCGCCGGCGGCCTTGGAGCAGGCCTTTGATGCCCTGGAATCGAAGCCCAACTATCGCTTTCTGCGCGCGCCGGCGGCCGGCGCCGCGATGGTCCGCGGGCGGGCCGGCGGCCGCGGCCAGCCGTTCAACTTGGGCGAGATCACCGTGGCCCGATGCACCGTGGTGCTGGACGAGACCCTGATCGGGGTCGGCTACGTCAAGGGCCGCAACCTGCGCCACGCCGAGCTAACGGCGGTGTTCGACGCCTTGCTGCAGGATGCCGCGCGCGCGCCGGCAATCGAGCGCGGCGTGATCCAGCCCCTGGAGGCGGCGCATCATGCCGAGCGCAAGCAGCGCCAAGCTGAATCCGCAGCGACGCGCGTCAATTTCTTTACCATGGTCCGAGGCAGCTGATGGTCGCGGCTCTTGCTCCTGGCCTCGCCGATGCGGTGCTCGACAGCCAGCGGATCTTCCGCGCCGTGTTGTCGGCCATGGCCGCGCCCGGCACGCCAGTGACTCTGGAGGCGGCACTGCCGCAGCTGCCCGGCGTGCATCCCGCCGCGCTCGGCTTCCTTCTGGCCTTGGCCGACCTGGAGACCCCGGTTTGGCTCAGCCCGGGTGTCGCCTCGCCCGACCTTGCCTCCTATCTGCGCTTCCATTGCGGCGCGCCGGTGGTCGTCCAGACCGGCGCAGCGGCCTTCGCGCTGGTCGCCGGCGCCGGCGATTTGCCGCCGCTCGACCGCTTCGCCATTGGCGCGGAGGAGTATCCCGAGAGCGCCACCAGCGTCCTCATCCAGCTGGATGCGCTGGAGGGCGGCCTGGCGCGGCGGGTCAAGGGCCCCGGCCTGGCCCAGCCGGCGAGCGTGGCACCATTGGGCCTGGACAAGGCGTTCTGGTCGCAATTCCAGGGCAACCGCGCGCTCTATCCGCGCGGCGTCGATGTGTTTCTCGCCGCCGGCAACCGGCTGATGGCGCTGCCGCGCTCACTGATCGTGGAGGACTGACCAATGTACGTCGCCGTCAAGGGCGGAGAGCGGGCGATCGGCAACGCCCACCAGCTGCTGGCCGAGCGCCGCCGCGGCGATCCCGCGGTGCCCGAGCTCTCGCTGCCGCAAATCGCCGAGCAGCTCGGCGGCGCCGTCGACCGGGTGATGACCGAAGGCTCGCTCTATGACCGCGAACTCGCAGCGCTCGCCATCAAGCAGGCTCAAGGCGACCTGGTGGAGGCGATCTTCCTGCTGCGGGCCTATCGCACCACGTTGCCGCGCTTCGGCTTCTGCGAACCGGTCGACACCGCGGCCATGGCGGTCGAGCGGCGCATCTCGGCGGCATTCAAGGACGTTCCCGGTGGCCAGATCCTCGGGCCGACCTATGACTACACCCACCGGCTGCTCGACTTCTCGCTTGCCGAGCCGCGTCCGGCGCCGCAACCACTGGCCGCCGAGGCGCCGCCGGCGCCGGTAGTGCCGCGGGTGGTCGACATCCTGAACCGCGAGGGCCTGATCGAGGCCGATCGCCCGCCGGCCGACCCGCGGGTCGGCGACCTGACCCGCGAGCCGCTGCGCTTCCCGGCGGCGCGCGACGTGCGATTGCAGAACCTGGCGCGCGGCGACGAAGGCTTCCTGCTGGCGCTTGGCTACTCGACCCAGCGCGGCTATGGCGGCACGCATCCTTTCGCCGGCGAGATCCGCATGGGCGCGGTCGAGGTCGAACTGGTGCCGGACGAACTCGGCTTCGCCGTGCCGATCGGCGAGATCACCGTCACCGAATGCGAGATGATCAACCAGTTCCGCGGCTCGGCCAGCGAGCCGGCGCAGTTCACCCGCGGCTACGGCCTGGTGTTCGGCCAGGCCGAGCGCAAGGCCATGGCCATGGCCCTAGTCGACCGCGCGCTCAGAGCCGAGGAGCTTGGCGAGGCGGTGACGGCGCCAGGGCAGGACGCGCAGTTCGTGCTTTACCACTCCGACAACGTCGAGGCATCGGGCTTCGTGCAGCATCTGAAGCTGCCGCACTACGTCGACTTCCAGTCCGAATTGGTGCTGGTCCGGGCGCTGCGCGAGCAGGCGGCGCGGCCGGCCATGAAGGAGGCGGCGGAATGACCACGCCGTCCACCATCCGGGCCACCGGCTACAACTTCGCCTATCTCGACGAGCAGACCAAACGCTCGATCCGCCGCACCATCCTGAAAGCGATGGCGGTGCCGGGCTACCAGGCGCCGTTCGGCAGCCGCGAGATGCCGCTGCCCTACGGCTGGGGTACCGGCGGCATCCAGGCCACCGCCGCCATCATCGGTCCGGACGACGTGCTCAAGGTGATCGACCAGGGCGCCGACGACACCACCAACGCCGTGTCGATCCGCCGCTTCTTCGCGCTCACCGCCGGCGTCAGGACCACCGAGCGCACGCCCGAGGCGTCGATCATCCAGACCCGGCACCGCATCCCGGAGACCAAGCTGGCGGCGGGCCAGATCGTCGTGCTGCAGGTGCCGATGCCGGAGCCGATGCGCCGGCTCGAGCCGCGCGAGACCGAGACCCGTAAGATGCACGCGCTTGCCGAGTATGGCCTGATGCACGTCAAGCTCTATGAGGACATCGCGCATCTCGGCAAGATCAGCACCGCCTATGACTATCCGGTCAAGGTCAACGGCCGCTACGTCATGGCGCCGTCGCCGATCCCGAAGTTCGACAACCCCAAGCTCGACATGTCGCCGGCGCTGCAGATCTTCGCCGCCGGCCGGGAGAAGCGGATCTACTGCCTGCCGCCCTATACCGAGGTGAAGAGCCTCGACTTCGACGACCACCCGTTCGAGATCGAGCGGTGGGACAAGGCCTGCGCGCTTTGCGGCGCCACGGACAGCTTCCTCGACGAGGTGATCGCCGACGATGCCGGGACCCGGGTGTTCGTCTGCTCCGACAGCGACCACTGCGCCGAGCGCCGTGCGGCGGGTCATGTCGGCGTCACGCCCGATGCCCTGGCGGAGACGCCATGACCGACGATCTTCCCGACCCGCTGCTGCGCGTCAGCGGCCTGACCAAACTCTATGGCCGGCATGTCGGCTGCCGCGACGTGTCGTTCGCGCTGTGGCCGGGCGAGGTCCTGTGCGTGGTCGGCGAATCCGGATCCGGCAAGACCACCCTGTTGAACTGCCTGTCCGGGGACTTGCCGCCGACCGCCGGCAAGGTCGAGTACGACACCCGAATCGACGGTCTGGTCGACCTCACAACCTTGAGCGAGGCGGCGCGCCGGCTGCTGCGCCGCACCGACTGGGGCGTGGTGCACCAGAACCCGCGCGACGGCTTGCGCATGGCCGTATCGGCCGGCGCCAATGTCGGCGAGCGGCTGATGGCGGTGGGCGAACGGCATTACGGCCGGATCCGCGGCGAGGCGCTGGATTGGCTGGGCCGGGTGGAGATCGACGGCGGCCGCATCGACGACCTGCCGGCGACCTTCTCCGGCGGCATGCAGCAGCGGCTGCAGATCGCCCGCAACCTGGTGACGCGGCCGCGGCTGGTGTTCATGGACGAGCCGACCGGCGGCCTCGACGTCTCGGTGCAGGCGCGCCTGCTCGACCTGATGCGCACCCTCGTGACCGAATTGTCGCTCTCGGCGGTGATCGTCACCCACGACCTCGCAGTCGCCCGGTTGCTGGCGCACCGATTGATGGTGATGTATCGCGGCGAGATGGTGGAGACCGGCCTCACCGACCAGGTGCTGGACGATCCACACCACGCCTACACCCAGCTCCTAGTCGCCTCGATCCTGCAACCATGAGCGAGGGAGAAGTGATGATCGACGTCGCCGACCTCCGCAAGACTTTCCGCCTGCACCAGCAAGGGGGCGTCGCCATCCCGGCGTTGCGCGGCATCGGGCTGACGGTGGCGCGAGGAGAGTGCCTCGCGCTGCGCGGGCCGTCGGGCAGCGGCAAGTCAACGCTCTTGCGCTCGATCTATGCCAACTACAAGCCGGATTCCGGCCGCATCGCGGTGCGCCATGGTGAGCGCTGGGTCGACATGGTATGTGCCTCGCCGCAGCGCGTGCTGGAGGTCAGGAAGCGCACCCTGGGCTATGTCAGCCAGTTCCTGCGCGCCATCCCGCGCGTGTCGGCGCTTGACGTCGTCGCCGAGCCGCTGCGCCAGCTGGGGGCCGATCCCGAGGCGGCGCGGGCGCGGGCGCGCGCCCTGCTGGCGCGGCTCAACATCCCAGAGCGATTGTGGCAATTGGCGCCGGCCACCTTCTCCGGCGGCGAGCAGCAGCGCGTCAACATCGCCCGCGGCTTCATCGTCGAGCATCCGATCCTGCTGCTGGACGAGCCGACCGCCTCGCTCGACGAGGCCAACGCCCAGGTGGTGATCGGCCTGATCGCCGAGGCGCTGGGCCGCGGCACTGCTATCGTCGGCATCTTCCACGACGCCGAGGTGCGCGCTGCCGCGGCGACCCGCACGCTCGACATGCAGGATGCGTAATGGCTCCGGAGATCATCCTGACCAACGCCGACGTGGTCACCCCGGGCGAGGTGGTCCGACGCGGCACCGTGGTGCTGCGCGACGGTCTGATCGTTGCGATCGATCGCGGCGCCAGCACGGTCGCCGCCGCCATCGACTGCGGCGGCGACCTGCTGCTGCCGGGACTGGTGGAGCTTCACACCGACAGCCTGGAAAAGCACCTGACGCCGCGGCCGGGGGTGCGCTGGCCGGCGCAGCAGGCGGTGCTGGCGCACGACGCGCAGCTGGCCAGCGCCGGCATCACCACGGT
>DATHNU010001194.1:0-2535 GCA_035485695.1 Reyranella sp.
AAGCAGGACAGGAATTCCCAGTGCGTCGTCGCCTGATATCCGTCGAGCAATCCGGCGGCGGCCAGGAGCATCGCGCCGTCGCAGACCGAGCACATGATGCGCACGCGGCTTGCTTGCGCGACCAGGAAGTCGAGAAAGGTACGGGCCGGGTCGTCGATGATCTTTGCGAGCGCCTCGGGCTCGCCGCCGGGAACCCAGATCGCGTCATAATTGCGCGCCTGGGCAAATCCCCTGGTGACCGAGAACGCGAATCCCTGGCCGTGGAACTTTTTCATGCCCGGTTCCTCGGCGAGCAGATCGATCTCGAAGCCGGCCCAGTCGAACATCTCGAAGGCTCCGGTGACATCGAGCATATCGGCGTCGTCATAGACCGGTATTCCGATGATCATGTTTGTCTCCCCTGCGCCCGCTCAGGCAATCTTGCCCGCCATGTTGAAGCCCCTCCCGGATATTTCAACCGTCCGCGCAAAGCGATTCGGGATAACAAGGTTCGCCACTGCGGTATGCCCACGCGCTGAGCGCTGTCGGATCGCGCGATGGCATGCCAGCGGACGACTGCCCGTTCGAACGCGCCTTCCCGGGCCGCGTCACCGACCGTAACGCCATTGACCGGTGGGTATATATCCTATAGGTTGTCTTCGATTTATAGGGCGCAACCCGACTGACACTGGGTAGGAAGCGAGGGCACCATGATAGCCAATCGAGCATGGATGATCCGGAATCTGGGGTTCGATCCGATAGCAACGCCCGCCCCGCTTGCGACCTTCGCCAATACGGATGCGGCATTGCAGAATGCCGGCAAGCCCGAGGATCTGCAGCGCGAGATCATCGACTTCGATTCCGAGGGGCCCGAGGGGCTGGCGTTTTTCGCCTTCTCGAAGGCGACTGGACTTTCCCGCTTCACCGATATTCCGTGGCCCAAGAGCCTGGCGCCCAAAACCGACGCCAAGGCGCGGAAGGGGCCGGGGGGAGCCTTGCCGAAGGCCGACGTGCTGGTGGTGACCTGGACGGTGGACGAGGGGCATGCGCTCAGCCGGGTGCTGACGCCGGGCAAGGATTCGCGCAACGACTACGTCTCCTACAAGCACAACTTCACCACCATCACCAAGAAGATGCGCAAGGGTTGCCCGGCGCTGCAGGCCAAACGGCTGGGCGCCTACTGGACGACGAAGGTCGGCGGCAAGACGGTGGTGATCTTCAAGTCCGACTCGCACATGTCGCAGGATACGAAGGTGGCCCCCAAGGTGGGCCAGACCTTGCCGAACGAGGATGTGTGGCGGCAGATCATCACGGAGGTCAACCCGAGCCTGGTGATCACCACGGGCACGGGCGGCGGCATCGGCAAGCTGTGCGAAGTGGGTGACGTGGTGGTGAGCCCGATCGTGACGTTCGACTGCCAGAGCTGGCTGAAGAAGGAACCGTTCAAACACGCCAGCTTCAAGGACGGCGCCGTCAAGACCAAGAACTTCGCCCTGGCGAAGAAGCTGTTCAAGGCCAACGCCGGCCAGTTGCCGCCGGACAACAAGCGCCCGCCCAGGATCCTCAACGCAAAGAACAGGGCCGCAGGGGTGCTGACGACGGATTTTTTCGGTTTCGACACCTCCAACAACCGCTATCACCTGCAGGGACTTGGCGGGCTGTCGGAGATGGGTGACGCGATACTGGGGCTGCTTTACAGCCGCAAAGATCCGCCGAAAGCAAGCTGGGTGGCGGTGCGCAACGTGTCCGACCCCCAGATCAAGGCCGAGGGCACGCCCACGCAGCAGGCCCACGCGGCGGCGCAGATCTACAAGACCTTCGGCCGCTGGAGCAGCGTGTGCAGCGCCATTGTCTGCTGGGCACTGATCACCGCGTAAGGACGGACAGCCGCATCGTCCACCGGGTCATCGGTCACGAAACCGGCGGCACGTCCAGTCGGGCGACGATGCCCTCGAGCGCCTTCGAGGGTGCCGGATAGCGCACCATGACCAAGGGATCATGGCCCGGAATGATGTGCTGGGGAGACTCGGCAAGGGCGCTCAGCCTGTCGTAGCCTTCCACCATCTCGCCGACATGGAACGCCGTCGGGAAGACGCGGCCGGTCTCCATATGCTCGTAGTAATGGCTGGTGTCGGAGGCGAGCACGACCCAGCCGCGTTCCGTCGCCACCCGCACGCACTGCAGCCCGGCCGTATGGCCGCCGATATGATGCACGCTGACGCCCGGCGCGAGCTCGGCCGCTCCGTCGTGGAAGTGGACGCGATCCTTGAAGACCAGCTTCACCATGCCCACCACATCGTCGACTTCGTAGCCGTGATTGAAGCGGCCGTGGCGCATGTAGCGGCCGGTGGCGAAACTCATCTCGGCATCCTGGAGATGGAACCGCGCGGCGGGAAAATCGAAAAAGGTGCCGACATGATCGTAATGCATGTGGGTGATGATGACGTCCTTCACGGTCGCGGCCTGGACGCCCAGGAGGGCCAGGCCGTCGCTCGGGCTGCGCAGGAACGTGCGCTTGCGCTGCCGGGCCATGGCCTCGCTGAAGCCCGTGTCGAC
>DATHNU010001195.1:0-2645 GCA_035485695.1 Reyranella sp.
GCGATCGGGCTGCGTCCGATCTCGACCCTGGTCGACATCACCAACCTCGTGACCTTCGACCTCAACCGGCCGCTGCATGTCTTCGATGCCAAAAAGCTTTCCGGCGATCTGGTGATGCGCCAGGCGCGCGAGGGCGAGCAGATCCTGGCGCTCGACGGCAAGACCTATACGCTCGATCCGTCGGTTTCCGTCATCGCCGACGCCAGGGGCGTGCACGGCATCGGCGGCATCATGGGCGGCGAGGATACCGGCGTGCGCGAAGACACGACGGAAGTGTTCCTCGAGGCCGCCTACTTCCAGCCCATCGGCATCGCCGCCTCCGGCCGCAAGCTTGGCATCCTGTCCGACGCGCGCTACCGCAACGAGCGCGGCATCGATCCCGAGTCCTGCCGCTGGGGCGCCGAGGTGGCGACCCGCCTGATCCTCGAGCTGTGCGGCGGCGAGACCAGCGAGATCGTGTCGAGCGGCGTCATGCCGAATTGGCAGCGCAGCTACACCTTGCGCGCCGATCGGGTGACGACGCTGACGGCGATCGAGGTGCCCGCCAAGGAGACGGCCGCGATCCTGGGCAAGCTCGGCTTCACCGTCGAAGGCGGCGGTCCTTGGACAGCCGCGGTGCCGTCGTGGCGTCCCGACATCGTGGGCGAGGCCGACCTGGTCGAGGAAGTGACGCGCGTCTACGGCTTCGACGGCATTCCCACGACGTCGCTGCCGCGGCTTTCGCCCACCTCCAAGCCGGTGCGCGATGCCCTGCAAAGGCGCGTGCCACAGGCGCGCCGGGCGCTGGGATCGCGCGGCCTGGCTGAGGCGGTGACGTGGTCGTTCCTGCCCTTGAAGCAGGCCGAGCGCTTCGGCGGCGGCGGCGCCGACTTGCGCCTCTTGAACTCGATCGCTTCCGAACTCGACACGATGCGGCCGTCGATCCTGCCCAACCTTTTGGATGCGGCCGTCCGCAACGAGGCGCGCGGGCTCGCCGACCCGGCACTCTTCGAGGTCGGGCCGCAATACAAGGACGCCACGCCGACCGGGCAGCGCACCGTCGCGGCCGGCATTCGCCACAACATGGCGGTGCCGCGCAACTGGGCGGGCCCGGCGCGGGCCGTCGATGCCTTCGACGCCAAGGCCGATGCGCTGGCCGTGCTGTCTGCCATTGGCGCGCCGGTCGACAACATGTCGGCCCAAGGCGGCGCGCCGGACTGGTATCACCCCGGACGCTCGGGCGCGATCAGGCTCGGCGATCGCGTGATGGCGCATTTCGGCGAACTGCATCCGGAGATCACCACGTCGGCGGGCCTCCGCGGACCGGTCGCCGCCTTCGAGGTCTTCCTCGATGCGCCGCCCCTGCCCAAGGCCAAGGCGACCAAGGCCCGGCCGAAGCTCGTGCTCTCGCCCTTCCAGCCGGTCGAGCGCGATTTCGCCTTCCTGGTCGATGACAGCGTCGAGGCGGAGAAGATCGTGCGTGCCGCGCGCAACGCCGACAAGGCGCTGATCACGGGCGCGCGCGTCTTCGACCTCTATGCCGGCAAGGGCGTGGCCGAGGGCAAGAAATCCATCGCCATCGCCGTCACTCTGCAACCGGTCGAGCGTACCCTGACCGATGCGGAGATCGAGGCGGTCTCGGCCAAGATCGTCGCGCAGGTGGTGAAGGCGACCGGCGCCGTGTTGCGTGGTTAGCCAGACGATGAACGCGTTCCCTGTCATCCTGAGCGAAGCGAAGGATCCAATGGCGTCGAGGGCGATGAGATCCTTCGCTGCGCTCAGGATGACAGGACGCAGGTGGCCACCGACGCCGTGTTGCGTGGTTGGAATGGCCGTCGATACGATAAAGCTGTCATCCCGAGCGCAGCGAGGGACCTTTCCTGGGGCCTTAAAGGCCCCTCGCTGCGCTCGGGGTGACAGTGTCTTGTTAACGAACGCAAGCGTACAAGCCTGAGTGAAATGACCGACCTGTCGTTGATCCGCAATTTCTCGATCATCGCCCATATCGACCATGGCAAGAGCACCCTGGCCGACCGGCTGCTGATGCGCTGCGGCGCGGTGACCGACCGCGAGTTCCACGACCAGATGCTCGATTCGATGGATATCGAGCGTGAGCGCGGCATCACCATCAAGGCACAGACCGTGCGGCTCGACTATCCGGCGCTGGACGGCAAGACCTACGTGCTGAACCTGATGGACACGCCGGGCCATGTCGACTTCGCCTACGAGGTCAGCCGCTCGCTGGCGGCCTGCGAGGGCTCGCTGCTGGTGGTCGATGCCAGCCAGGGCGTCGAGGCGCAGACCCTGGCCAACGCCTATCACGCCATCGACGTCAATCACGAGATCATCCCGGTCCTGAACAAGATCGACCTGCCGTCGGCCGACCCCGAGCGGGTGAGCAAGGAGATCGAGGACGTGATCGGTATCGACACGTCCGACGCCGTGCGCGTGTCGGCCAAGACCGGCCTCGGCATCGACGAGCTGCTGGAAGCGATGGTCAAGCGCCTGCCGGCCCCCGTGGGCGACCGCAATGCGCCCCTGAAGGCGCTGCTGGTCGACAGCTGGTACGACCCCTATCTCGGCGTCGTCACCCTGGTGCGGGTGAAGGACGGCGTGCTGAAGAAGGGCCTGCGCATCCGCATGATGGCGGCCGCCGCCTCCTACGA
>DATHNU010001196.1:0-3413 GCA_035485695.1 Reyranella sp.
GACCTGGCTTTGCGCGTGATGAAAGCGGCCGGCGCTCGACCAGCCGTAGGAGCCGCCGAAGATCGCGCGGTTGGAATAGGCGGCCTTCACCCGCGCCAGTTCCCTGGCGACGAGGTCGAGCGCCTCGTCCCACGGCAGTTCGACGAACGGCTCCTGGCCGCGCCGCTCGGGGTGGCTTCCCGGCCCGTGTTCGAGCCAGCTCTTGCGCACGGCCGGCCGGCGCACGCGCAGCCGCGTCACCTCGTCGGACAGCATGTGCAGGCCGATCGCCGAGGGATCGGGGTCCTTCGAGAAGGGATGCAGGCGCGTGGCCTGGCCGTTGTCGTCGTACTCGACCTCGTAGACGCCCCAATGGGCGGCGGTGAGGGTGCGCTGGTGGGTCATGAGATCAGGCGGCCTTGGCGATGGAGAGGAAACGGTCGACATCCTTGGGATCCGTATCGAAGGCCGTGACGAGGCGGAAGGCGCGCTCGCCCGGCCGGTCGGAGGGCCAGGGATGGTACTGGGCGCCCGCGGCCTGCAACTCATCGTGCATGTGGGCGGGCAGGACCACGAAGATCTCGTTGGCATCGACCGAGTAGAGAAGCTGCGTGCCCTTGAGAGCGGTCAGCCCGGCCACCAGACGGCGGGCCATGGCATTGGCGTGGTGCGCGTTGTCGAGCCACAAGCCGTCCGCGAGGTAGGCGTCGAGCTGCGCCGACAGCAGGCGCATCTTGGAGAGAAGATGCCCGCCGCGCTTGCGGCGAAACTCGAACTCGCGCGCCAGGCCGGCATCGAAGAACACCACGACTTCGGCGGCGAGGGCGCCGTTCTTGGTGGCGCCGAGGCTCAGCACGTCGACGCCTGCTTTCCACGAGAGCTCGGCCGGCGCGCAGCCGACGAAGGATAGTGCATTGGCGAAGCGCGCGCCGTCCATGTGTAGCTTCAGCCCATGGCGATGGGTGGAGCTGGCCAGCGCCGCGATCTCGTCCGGCGCATAGACGGTGCCGCACTCCGTCGCCTGGGTGATGCTGACCGCGGCGGGCTGCGGATGATGCACGACGCCATAGACTGGCTCGGCCAGCGCCTTGGCGAGCCTCTTGGGATCGATCTTGCCCGCCGGCCCGTCGACCAGGCAGAGCTTGGCGCCCGAGGTGAAGAATTCTGGCGCGTTGGCCTCGTCGACGGCGATGTGGGCCTGCGGATGGCAGTAGATCGCGCCCCACGACGGCGTGCAGCAGGCGAGCGACAGCACATTGGCGGCTGTGCCCGTGGCGACCGGGAAGGCCACGAGATCGGGCTTCTCGAACAGGTCGCGCAGGCGATGTTCGACCCTGTGCGTCCAGTCGTCGGCCCCGTAGGAGGGCGCGCTGCCGCTGGCAAAGGCGCGGCCCACGGCCTCGACGATGCGGCTATGGGCGCCGACTTCGTTGTCGCTGCGAAAGTTCATGGTCATTCCTCGGGTCGGCGCGTGACGGCTTCGATCCGATTGCCATCGGGATCGCGCACGAAAGCGGCGTAGTAATCGGGACTGTATCTCTCTCGGATACCCGGCGGTCCGTCGTCGGTGCCGCCATTGGCAAGAGCTGCCTGATGGAAGGCGCGCACGGCGGCGCGGCTTTTGGCCCGGAAGCACCAGTGCCGGTTGTCCGGCACCAGCTTGCCGGTGCAGAGATAGATCGAGATGTAGGGTGCCGCGTCGGACCCGTGGTCGCGCACGCCGTAGCCCATCGCCTCGGCACGGCGGTGCACGCGGGGATAGCCGAGCGCGCCCAGCGCCGCGTCGTAGAAAGCCCGGGCGCGGTCGAGGTCGGTCGTGGTGATCGACAGGTGATCGATCATCGCTAGCGGCCCGCGCCCGGCGGGAACTCGACGGTGCCCAGAAGGGCGCCGTTGCGCGGATCGACGACATAGGCCGCCGACGGGCCGCCCGGTGTCTCGACATGGACGACCAGGCGGTCGCCTGCCGCGGTCATCGACACCACGCGCGCGCCGGAGGGCAGCGCGATGCGCTCGCTGAAGGTGCCTGATGCTGGCGGCCGGCCGGCGTTGGGCGTAGACATGCGGCGGGCGATTTCGGCCGCGATGACGACGAAGCCCGCCACGATCAGCAGGCCCATCACGATGACCAGCACCTTCAACCAGAGCGGTGCGGAGGCCTGAGCAGGGGACGCCAAGAAAACTCCATGAGTGACGCCGGCCGCCACTTCGTGACCTTCGACCAAAGCGCCTCCGGCGAGCGGCTCGACCGTGCCCTTGCGGCGGCCTTGCCCTCCCTCACGCGCAGCCGCGTAAAGGCGTTGATCGAAAGCCGCCGCGTAGCGCTGGCGGACGGCCGGACGATAGAAGAGCCGTCCCGCAAGGTCAAAACGGGCGAGCGCTTCGTCGTCGACATTCCCGAGCCTGAGCCGGCCGAGCCCGAGCCGCAGGCGCTGGATCTCGACATCCTCTATGAGGACTCTGACCTGCTGGTGCTGAACAAGCCGGCCGGGCTGGTTGTCCATCCCGCGCCCGGCAATCCCGACCACACGCTGGTCAATGCGCTGCTGGCGCATTGCGGAACAAGCCTGTCGGGTATCGGCGGCGTGCGCCGGCCGGGCATCGTCCATCGCCTCGACAAGGATACGTCGGGCGTGATGGTGGCGGCCAAGAACGACTTCACCCATCAGGCGCTCTCCAAGCTGTTCGCTGCCCACGACCTCACCCGCATTTACCAGGCGCTGGTCTGGGGTGGTCCCAAGGCGCCGAAGGGCACCATCGATGCCGCTATCGGTCGCCACCCCGTCGACCGCAAGCGCATGGCGGTGCGCAAGACCAGCGGCCGCGGCGCGATCACCCAGTACTGGGTCGAGCGCCGCTTCGGCCCGCCCTTGGCGCCCATCGCCAGCTTGATGGGCGCCAAGCTCGAAACCGGCCGTACCCACCAGGTCCGCGTCCATCTGGCTCATATTGGCTGCCCCGTCGTCGGCGATCCGGTCTATGGCCGGAAATCCCGCAACGCCGCGGCGCCGCAAGCGTTAAGGGACTTCGGGCGGCAGGCCTTGCATGCCGCCGTCCTCGAGTTCCGGCACCCAAGGACGCGGCGGGAGATGCGCTTCGCCTCAGAATTGCCACAAGATTTCAAGAGGTTGGTGTCTCAGCTGAACGATGTTAAGCAATCTCCCTAATACCTGAGGGGATTAGTAGGTTTTTCTTGACCTGAGGCTTCTCCGACTTCTAGAGTCGGGTTTAGCAGTCAGTGAGCGAGAGTGCTAAACGCTCGTTCACGTCGCCTACCGCGTATGAAAGGGGAGCTCCATGAGTGCTACCGCCAACCTTCCCGCGCTGCCGTCGTCCCTCACCCCCGAGGGCAACCTCAGCCGCTATCTCCAGGAAATCCGGAAATTTCCCCTGCTCGAGCCGCAGCAGGAATTCATGCTGGCCAAGCGCTGGCG
>DATHNU010001197.1:0-3833 GCA_035485695.1 Reyranella sp.
ATGGGTATTCATGGGGTGCTCCTTTGCCCAATCTTTACCGACCACACTAGGCGCCCATTCCCGCGCGTAAGTGCGTTTCCGCACACAAAGCCGTGTCGGATCGGAAGCTCAATGGCTGTTGCCGATCCGACACACAAAAAAAGCGCGAGGCACCGTGATGCGGGTCACAGCTTGAGGGTCAGCGCGGCGGTACGAGACAAATAGCCGGTTATCGGGAGCGATAATTTGAACGCCGTTGGTCGCAAGCCTTTGACCTCTGAATACTTCCGCCGCCTGAAAAAGGGCGGGCAGCGCGGCAGGGCGGTCGAGTACACGCTCATTGCACTTTTGATCACCTTTGCTGCACTTCAGGCGTTTTTCGCTGTCGGCCTGAAGGCCATCTGACCTGAGCGGCATTGCAGGCGTGTCTGGAGTCCGCCCCAAGCAACTCCCGAGTCGCCCCTAACTTTGCCGCTCTCGATGTCACGGACATGGGGCGGCCAGAAAATAACACAGCTCACTAGGCTAGCGTCGTATCGCAAGGACAGCACTTGCTCTCACAGAGCCTCAACCATTCGTTAAGGAGCTGTAGGCCCCACGATGTCGGCTCGCGGGGCACGGCTCGGCTCACTGTAATGGTCCTCATTCGTGGACCTTCGCCGATCATTGTGAGATTATCTCGCCCATGAAGCCGTTGCGTGGACCACCGCCCGCGAAGGCCGTCGGCGCAGCCCGACGATGATGACGGACATCCTGATCGGTCTTTGCTTCTTTTGCGTGCTGCTCGGCATGCTGCCGACACTGACGACCTTCGCGCAGTTCCTGGCCGTCGGTCTTCACGGTGTGCGCAACCACTATCCCAAGTGCCGCGACATCACCCCGCGCGTGGCCTTCCTGCTGCCGGCCTGGAACGAGGCCGACGTGCTGGGCTCCAGCATCGATTCGCTGATGAGCATCGATTACCCGGCCGGCCAGTGGCGTATCTACGTGGTCGACGATGCCAGCGCCGATCGCACGCCCGACGTGATGCGAGCGAAGATGGTGCAATATCCGGGCTCGGTGTTCCATCTGCGCCGCAACAAGGGCGGCCAGGGCAAGGCGCACACGCTCAACCACGGCATCAAGACGATCCTGGCGGAGGACTGGGCCGACGGCGTGATGATCATGGACGCCGATGTGCTCTTCGAGCCCACCACCTTGCGTCGCATGGTTCGTCATTTCGCCGACCCGGAGGTCGGCGGCGTCACGGCCTACGTGAAGGAGGGCAGCCAGCCGCCCAGCCTCCTGTCGCGCTTCATCGCCTTCGAGTACATCACCGCCCAAGCCGCGGCCCGGCGGGCACAGAACGTGATGGGCGGGCTGCCGTGCATGGCCGGCGGCGCGCAGCTGCACAGCCGCGAGAATTTGGTGGCGATCGGCGGGGCGATCGATACCAGCACGCTCGCCGAGGACACCTACACCACCATCAAGACGCAGCTCGCCGGTCGGCGCGCCCTGTTCGACGCCAACGCCGTCGTCTGGGCCGAGGAACCCGACAGCGTCGTCGCCCTGTGGAAGCAGCGCATGCGCTGGGCGCGGGGCAATCTGCAGATCACCGGGGCTTTCCGCCGTCTTTGGTTCCGTCCCGACCGCAATCCGATCTTCGGCGACATCGCCTTCGGCTTCCTGTGGTTCAGCATCTCCTTCATGCCCCTGTTCATGATCGTCGGATCGGTTGGCCTGGTCGGACTCTTCTATGCCTGGCCGCCGTGGGCACCCAGGGCCTTCGTGGCCCTCTGGAGCGTCACCTTCGCCAGCTATATCTTCCAGACGCTGTTCTCCTTCGCCATCGACCCCGCGACGGCCAGGCGGTGCTGGTTCGAAGGCATCGCCTTTCCGGGCCTGCTCTCGCTCGGTGTCATGATGCTGGCGGTGCTGGGACTGAAGCCTTTCGCCGCAGCCGCCGTCTGGCCGCAGTCGGGCAACTGGTCGTGGCACGACATTGCCGTGCAGGTCGTGCTTGGCTGGTCGGCCATCTCGACCTTCCTCGCCTGGGTCGTCTACCGCCTCGACAAGGCCGGCGCGCCCAAGACGGTGCGCGATGTCCTGCTGGTGCTGGTCGGCTACGGCCCGCTGTTGTGCGCCATCTCCCTTGGGGCGATGATCGCCCAGGGCAGGAACGCCGATCTGAAATGGGACAAGACGATCAAGTCCGGCAAAGCGCGACTTCCGACATGAGCGGTGCCGGCAGCGACTTCCAACGGCTGCTCGCCCGGGATATCGGCAACGAGAAGCGTATTTTGTGGAGCGAGATCGCGGTGGTCGCCGCGATCGCCTTGCTGGGCTTCGTCTATGTCTTTGCCTGGTAAGCGCCTGGGCGGCGCGACGGCGCGGCGCTCCCGGTCAAGGATGCTGCAGACGCATGTCAATAGCCTGCTCGTGGCCGCCAGCGCCGCCGGCCTGTTCTCGAGCGGCGCCCATGGCCAGACGGGCTGCGACATCGACGAAGCGCAGCGGCTGTTCGGTCAGCAGCCGCGACCAGTCGAGACGGTCGAGCGGCTGCTCGTCGACTGCCAGAAGGCGGGCTCGACCGACTATCGCGTCTACATGTTCCTGGGTGTCATGGCGCGCGATGCCGGCCACCGCGAGCGCGCCATCGAATTCCTGAAGACGGCGCACGAAATGGCGCCGGCGGAGCCGAACCCCGCCCTCGAGCTCGCCTTCACGCTGGAGGCCGGGCATGCCGCCGAAGCGGGCGACCTCTACGGGGAGATCCTGAAGCGCGATCCGCGCTCGCGGCCGGCCATGCTGGGGCTGGCGCGCGTCGCGCGCAGCCGGAACCGGCTGGACGATGCCCGCGCCCTATACCAGCGGCTGCTCGAGGCCAACCCGAAGGACCCCGAGGCCCTCAACGGGATGGCCTGGCTGGCGCTCGCCAGCCGCAACCGCGAGCAGGCGCGCGACGGCTTCGAGTACGTGCTGACGCTCGACCCGGGCAACGAAGAGGCGAAGATCGGCCTATCGAAGGCCCCGGATGTCTACCGCTATCTGTTCGACGCCAACGGCGCCCTGGTCTCGACGACGCAGGGCACATCCTGGGGCTTCGGCGCACGTGGCATGGCCGGGATCACCGCCTTCGATACGCTGGAGCTGGGCTGGCAGCATTTCACCAACGAGCTGCAGACCGTGTCGGCCATCGGTCTTGCCACGCTGCCGTCGGACGACATCACCGTGGGTTATCACCGGCTGATGCCGCTGAGCTACGCCTTCTCGCTGGTCTACGACTATCGCGGCCATGCGGCCCTGCCGACCGAGCACTGGATCGACGGCAGCGTAACCTTCTATCTCGCCGACTGGCTGCGCTGGTTCGGCGGCTATCGCCAAGCCTTCGGCGCCTCCCAATACAACGGACGCTTGATCCGCAGCGGGCTCAGCGCCACCGTGGCGCCTTCCTGGGACGTGACTGCGACGGTCTACAATTCGGCCCAGGCCGTCTTCAACAACTACCAGGACCTCTGGACCTGGGTGTTCGAGGTGACCCACTACGGGCCGCGCAACATGCTGTTGGTGGCCGGCGTCGGCTACAGCCCGTTGATCGACAACGTCGATTTGCATGCGCGGGCGATCCTGCCAGTCACGGACCGCATTGCCCTCCAGCTCATAGCGGCTCACAATTCCATCAATGCGGACATGCGCGTGACGGCGGGCCTTCGCTTCACTTGGTGATTTATCGGAGCGTCGACGATGAACCAACCGCAGGAAAAGCCCCGGCTTGGCGTCGTCCGGGAGGAGATCCCGGAAAAGCGGTTGCGGATCCTGGTGGTCAACGACGACGACGTCGTTTCAAGCGTGCTGAGGAGCGGGTTCGGCCCCCT
>DATHNU010001198.1:0-4500 GCA_035485695.1 Reyranella sp.
CCGGTCGAAAAGAAGCTCGAGCTCAAGATCGACATCAACAGCACCGGCTACCTGCCGCTGCGCGGCAATACGCTGCGTACCTCGACGATCCAGACCGGCACCAAGCCCAATCTCAACGAGGCCTTCTTCGTCAAGCGCGAGATGCCGCCCGATCATCCCGACGTGCTGGCCGATCGCCGCTTCCGCGGCGCCAATCGCTGGCCGCAGAACCTGCCGGGCTTCCGCGAGACCGTCGTCGACTATTGCGACACGCTGGAACGGCTGGTGCAGAAGATGGTGCGGCTCTATGCCCGCGCCCTCGACCTGCCGGCCGAGTATTTCGATGGGCCGTTCAGGGAGCCCCAATTCTCGCTCCGCATGACGCACTATCCGCACCAGGACGGCCCCATCGAGGACGAGTTCGGCCTGGCGCCGCACACCGACACCAGCTTCCTCACGCTGCTCGCCCCCAACGACGTGCCGGGTCTCTCGATCCGCACCCAGAGCGGCAAATGGGTCGATGCGCCGGCGATCGAGGATGCCTATGTCGTGAATGGCGGCCAGATGCTGCAGCGCTGGACCAACGACGTCTTCCTGGCGACGCCGCACCGCGCCATCAACAGGAGCGGCGGCGAGCGCTACGCCATCCCGTTCTTCTGCGACAGCAACATCGACTGGCCGGTCGCCGCCGTGCCGACCACGGTCGGCCCCGACAAGCCGCCCAAGTACCCGACCACCTGGTACACCGACTACATGGTCTGGTACCAGAAGCGGAACTACGACGCGGTCTATCCGCAAGCCGCCGAGTGAGCGCGCCGTCCGAAACCATTCCCGTCATCGATCTGGGTCCCTATCTCGCGGGCGAACCCGGCGCGCTGGAACGTGCCGGCGGCGAGTTGCGTTTTGCCCTGACTGAGATCGGCTTCTACTTCATCGTCAATCACGGCGTGCCGGATGCCCTGATCCGCGAGACGTTCCGCCAGGTCGCGCGTTTCCACGCCCAGCCACTCGACAGTAAGATGGGCGTCAGGATCGACCGGCACAATGTCGGCTACCTGCCCATGCGCGGCGATACGCTGCGCACCTCGACGGTGCAGACCGTCACCAAGGCCAACTTGAACGAGGCGCTGTTCGTGGCGCGCGACCTGCCGTCCGATCATCCCGAGGTGCGGGCCGATCGGCGCTTCCGGAGCGCCAACCAGTGGCCCAAGGATCTGGCGGGCTTCCGGGAAACCATTGTCGACTACTGCGACACGCTGGAGCGGCTGGTGCAGAAACTGGTGCCGCTCTACGCCGTCGCACTCGGCCTGCCGCCGACCTATTTCGACGAGCCGTTCAGGGACTTCCAGTACAAGCTGCGAGCG
Organism: Reyranella sp.; assembly: GCA_035485695.1. GTDB lineage: Bacteria > Pseudomonadota > Alphaproteobacteria > Reyranellales > Reyranellaceae > Reyranella. The sequence continues at coordinate 1,344 of DATHNU010001198.1, forward strand.
ACCCACTATCCGAACCAGCCCGCCGCGCTCGACGACGAGTTCGGCATCGCGCCACACACCGATACGAGTTTCCTCACGCTGCTTGCGCCCAACGACGTGCCGGGCCTGTCGGTCCGCACGCAAAGCGGCACCTGGATCGATGTACCCGCCCTGCCAGGCGCCTATGTCGTGAATGGCGGGCAGTTGCTTCAGCGCTGGACCAACGATTTCTTCCTCGCCACGCCTCACCGCGCCGTGAACCGAAGCGGCGGCGAGCGCTATGCGCTTGCCTTCTTCTGCGACAGCAATATCGACTGGCCGATCGCCGCCGTGCCGACCTGTGTCAGTCCGGACAAGCCGCCGAAATATCCGACGACCTACTACACCGATTACATGGTGCAGTATCAGAAGCGCACCTACGACCTGCTGGCGGACGCAAATCGGCAGGCTGCCGAGTGAGCGAAGCGCCGACGCTGCGGCAGGCGATCCCCATCCTGCGCATCTTCTCGGTCGAAAAGGCAAAGGAGTTCTATCTCGGCTTCCTGGGCTTCACCTGGGATTGGGAGCATCGCTTCGGCGACAACTTCCCGCTCTACGCCCAGGTCTCGCGCGGCAGTATCGTGCTGCATCTCAGCGAGCATCATGGCGATGCCTGTCCGGGCTCGGCGACGATGATCATGCTGCAGGGCATCGACGCCTATCATCGCGAGGTCACGGCGAAGGACTATCGCTACTACAAGCCCGGCATCGAGGACGAGCCGTGGGGGGCACGCGCGATGAAGGTGACGGATCCCTTCGGCAACCGGCTGCTCTTCGCCGAACCCACCGCGAAGAAGTAGATGCCGTCCGCCACCCTCGCGAAAGTCGAGGCGCATGTCTTCCGCGCGCCGATCCAGGAACCGGTCCGCACCTCCTTCGGCACCATGGCCGAGCGGGTCGCGGTGTTCGTCAAGGTCGAGGACTCCGACGGTGCGCGCGGCTGGGGCGAGATCTGGTCGAACTTCCCGACCGCCAGCGCCGAGCACCGCGCGCTGCTGTTCGCCGACATCGTGGCGCCGCGCGCGCTCGGCAAGCCGCTCGACGATCCGGTGGCGCTATGGGCCGAAATCGATCGGGGGCTGCACGTGCTGCGCGTCCAGAGCGGCGATGCCGGCGCCCTCTCGGCCGCCGCCGCGGGCCTCGACCTCGCCATCCATGACCTGCGCGCGCGCAAGCGTGGCCTGCCGCTGTGGCGCGCGCTGGGCGGGACCGACGATTCGACCGTGCCGGTCTATGCCTCGGGCCTCAATCCCGGCCGCGCCGCCCACGACACGGTCGAGCGCACGCGTGCGGCGGGCTATCGCGCCTACAAGATCAAGGTCGGCTTCGGCGAGGAGGCCGATCTCGGCTCGCTGCGGCCGGTGGCGAAGGCGCTCAAGGCGGGCGAACGGCTGATGGTCGACGTCAACCAGGGCTGGGACCTGGCGACGGCGTGCCGGATGGCGCCAAAGCTCGCCGAGTTCGGGTTGGATTGGATTGAGGAACCTTTGCCGGCCGACCGGCCGCTGACCGAATGGACGCAAGTCGCCGCCGTCGCCCCGACCCGGCTTGCCGGCGGCGAGAATTTGCGCGGTGCTGGCGCCTTCCAGGAAGCCATCGATTCGGGTCTCTTCGGGGTCATCCAGCCCGACGCCGCCAAATGGGGCGGCCATGCCGGCTGCCTGCCGGTGGCGCGGGCGGCGCTGGCGGCCGGCCGCACCTATTGCCCGCATTTTCTGGGCGGCGCCGTCGGGCTGATGCATTCGCTGCACCTGCTGGCCGCCGTTCGCGGACCGGGCCTGCTCGAGGTCGACGCCAACCCCAATCCGCTGCGCGAGGGACTGCTGGGCGACCTTTTGGCCGTCACCGAAGGATGCGTGTCGCTTCCCGGCGGGCAGGGACTCGGTCTAGAACCAGACCTCAAGCCGCTCGCCAATCTCAGAAGCCTGCATATCGAGCGGCACGCGTAGATATAAGGGAGACGCCATGCTTGGGTTGATGCAAGACCGTCCACTGCTGATTTCGCAGATCATCGACTTCGCCGCCGCCTACTATCCCGACGTCGAGATCGTCACGCGCACAGTGGAAGGGCCGATCCACCGCTGCGGCTACCGGGACGCGGCCAAGCGGTCGAAGCAGCTGGCCGAAGCGCTGCAGGGGCTAGGCATCAAGCTCGGCGACCGGGTCGGCACCATCGCCTGGAACACCTACCGCCATTTCGAGCTCTATTTCGGCATCTCCGGCATCGGCGCGGTGCTGCATACCCTGAACCCGCGGCTGGCGCCCGAGCATGTCGCCTATATCGCCAACCATGCCGAGGATCAGGCGATCTTCGTCGACCTCAACCTGCTGCCGATCGTCGAAGGCGTGTGGGACAAGCTGAAGACCGTGAAGCACGTCGTGCTGATGACCGACCGTGCCCACATGCCGGCCTCCTCCAAGATCCCGAACCTGCTCTGCTACGAGGAGTTGATCGCGGACAAGCCGGGCACGCTGAAATGGCCCGACTTCGACGAGCGCACGGCATCGTCGCTCTGCTACACGTCGGGCACGACCGGCAACCCGAAGGGCGTGCTCTACTCGCACCGCTCGACCGTCATCCATTCGATGATGATGTGCTCGGGCCCGGTGCTGGCGCTGACCCCCGACACCACCATCCTGCCGGTGGTACCGATGTTCCACGCCAATGCCTGGGGCCTGGTCTATGCCGGCCCGATCTGCGGCACCAAGCTCGTCTTCCCCGGTCCAAAGCTCGACGGCGCCAGCATCTACGAACTGCTCGACAAGGAGAAGGTGACCTTGAGCGCCGGCGTGCCGACCGTATGGCTGGCCCTGCTCGACTACTGCCAGCAGAACAAGCTCAAGATGTCGTCGGTGCGCCGCACCCTGATCGGCGGCTCGGCCGTGCCGATCAGCATGATCTCGCGCTTCTGGAAGGAGCACGAAGTCGAGGTGGCGCAGGGCTGGGGCATGACCGAGATGAGCCCACTCGGCACGTTGACGCGCTTCAACAAGGGCGAGCGCGAGCTGCCCGACGCGGAGCGCTTTGCCATCACCGCCAAGCAAGGCCGTCCGGTGTTCGGCTGCGAGATGAAGATCGTCGACGACGCCGGCCGGGACCTGCCGGAAGACGGCAGCATCTCGGGCAACATGGTCGTAC
>DATHNU010001199.1:0-5175 GCA_035485695.1 Reyranella sp.
CGAAGACCGGCCGCGCGCGTTCGAGGTCGGCGGCGGCCCCGCCGACCATGATGCTGAGCGAGCCGTCGATCGCGCGTTTCACGCCGCCCGACACCGGCGCGTCGAGCAGCGCCACGCCGGAGGCGGCAAGATCGCGCGCCAGCTTCTGGGTGTCGACGGGATTGGACGAGCTCATGTCGAGCACCAGCGCACCCGCCACCAGGCCCTCGCGCGCGGCATCGCGGCCCTCGATCACCGCCTGCCGCACGATCTTGCCGTCAGGCAGCATGGTGATCAGCGCATCGGCGCCTTGCGCGGCCGCCTTGGGCGAGGCCGTGGCCAGGGCCGATGGATGGGCACCGATGAAATCCGACACGGCCTTCTGCGAGATATCGAACAGGCGGAGCTTGAACCCGGCCTCGGCGAGGCGTGCCGCCATCGGGCGGCCCATCATGCCGAGTCCCAGGAAGGCGATGGTGGCGGGCGGTGCGAGCGGGGTCATGCGCGTCCTTCGGCTGTGAGGTCGTATTCATAAAGCGGCAAGGTGCGGCCGGGAATGGCGTCGGACGGCGCGTTCCGCACAAAGCGCGCGCCCATGCGTTCGTAGAACGGCGCGGCGTTGGGGTCGGCAAGGATGGCCATATGCCGATACCCCAGTCGACGCGCCAACCGGACGGCCGCTTCGAAAAGCACGCGCCCGGCACCGCTGCCGATGGCCGGGGGATCGACGAACATCAGGGCGAGCTCAGGCCCCTCATCGTCCTCGGCGACGCTCACCGTGCCGATCGTGCGGCCCGTGTCGTCGGCCGCGACCAAGACACGGCCGGCCGCGATGCTGGCCTCGCTCACCGTCAAGGCCGCCGTGCATAGGCGCATGAACGCGGCGTCGTAACCCCAATGCGCCTTCGACCGCACGCAGAGCGCGGTCAGGCTGGCGCCTTCGCCGGGCTTGGCGTTTCTGATGGAGATCATGGTCAGATCATTGCTGGGAGCGCGCCACTCCAGTGGCGCTCATGGAGCGCGGACCTCCAGGTCCGCATCATGCTCATGAGCGGACCTGGAGGTCCGCGCTCCGCATGAGAAGATGCGCCACGGAGTGGCGCGCTCCCAGCAAAGAACTCAGACCCCCCGTTCCTTGAAGACGTCGCGGGCGGTCTTGAAGGCGTCGAGGCCGGCCGGGATGCCGCAATAAATGGCGACCTGCAGGAAGATCTCCTTGATCTCCTCCTTGGTGAGTCCGTTGGTCAGCGCGCCGTTGACATGCAGCTTGAGCTCCGGCCCGCGATTGAGCGCCGCCAGCATGGCGAGGTTCAGCATCGAGCGCGTCTTCTTCGACAGGCCGGGGCGCGTCCAGACATAGCCCCAGCAATACTCGGTGGTGACGTCCTGGAACGACATCATGAAGTCGTCGGCGCTCGCCATCGAGTTGTCGACGTAAGTCGAGCCCAGCACGGCTTTGCGCACCTTCATGCCGTCATCGTAGAGCTTCTTGTTGCGCGGGTTGGCTTTCGCGGTCCTGGCCTTGGCCATCTCTCTTTCCTCCGGTTCAATGAGACCGGAGGACTTTATCAGATTGCGAGATGGCGGGTCGGCTGGCTTGCCTCGACATCGAGGCCCTTGGCGCGGGCCCGCTGGCAGAGATCGGCGATGGTGATATTGTCGAGCTGCGCCATCATGTCGTCGCGCAACTGCTCCCACATCGGCCACACCACCTCGTGGGCGAGCGGCGAGCCGATGGCAGGGTCGTTGGGCTCGGTCTCGGCCTCGAGCTTGCGGACGACCCGGACGACCTCGCCCAGGGTGATGCGCTGCTGCTCGCGGCCCAGCCGGTAGCCGCCGCGCGGCCCGCGCTTGCCGTTCAGGATGCCGGCCCGCACCAGATGCTGCAGGACCTGCTCGAGATACCGTTTGGGAATGCGCTGGCGTTCGGTGATGTCGCCGCTGCGCACCGGATGCTCGCCGACGTGGAACGCCACGTCGAGCACGGCCTCGATGGCGAACATGGTTTTCTTGCTGAGCCGAGGCATCCCCTGCTTCCTCTCTCAGGCCGTCTTTGCCGACCCCACCGTCACTCCCGTCGATCCGAAACCCCCGGCGCCACGCGCCGTCCGGTCGAGCTCGCTCACTTCACGCCAGACCGCCCGCGCATGGCGGGCTACGACCATCTGTGCAATTCGCATGCCGCGCGTGATCCGGAACGGCTCCTTGCCGAGATTGATCAGGATCACGCCGACTTCACCCCGGTAGTCGGCATCGATGGTGCCCGGCGCATTGGCCACCGTGACGCCGTACTTGGCCGCCAGCCCGGAACGGGGCCGGACCTGGGCCTCGAAGCCTACCGGCAGGGCAATCGAAATGCCGGTCGGGACGATCCGGCGCTCCAGCGGGCCCAGCTCGATATCCTGGTCGATCGCGGCCAGAAGGTCGGCGCCGGCGGCGGAGGCGCTGGCGTAGTCGGGAAGCTGCAAGTCGCGGCCATGGGCCAGGCGCACGACCTCGATTTCCACGCTTTCGGCCGCTTTCACTCCGCCGCCTCGGCCTTGGACGGTCGGCCGAAATGGAGCGCGATACGGCCGGCGAGCCGCAGTGCGACATCATCCTTGGCCAGGGTCGGCCAATCCTCGACGCCGGCGGCGCTGATCAGGTGCACGGTGTTGCGCTCGCCGCCGAAGGTGCCGGCGGCGGCCGACACGTCGTTGGCCACGATCCAGTCGCAGCCCTTGCGCTTGCGCTTGTCGATCGCGTTGGCGACCAGATTCTCCGTCTCGGCGGCAAAGCCCACGACCAGCGCCGGGCGCTTCGGCCCAGGCTTGGACAAGGTGGCGAGAATGTCCGGATTGGGCGTGAGTTCAAGGGCAGGCGGCGCGGCGCCGGCCTGTTTCTTGATCTTGGACCCTGCCGGATGAGCCGCCTTCCAGTCGGCGACCGCGGCGGCGCATACCGCGATGTCGACGGGGCCCGCCGCCAGGCAGGCCGCCAGCATCTGGTCGGCCGAGTCGACATGGACGGTGCCGAGACCGGCCGGATCGGGGATCGCCACCGGTCCGCTCACCAGCGTGACCTCCGCGCCGAGCCGCGCCAGGGCGCTGGCGATGGCGTGGCCCTGCTTGCCCGAGGAATGGTTGGAGATGTAGCGCACGGGATCGATCGCCTCGCGCGTCGGGCCGGAAGTCACCACGGCGCGCTTGCCGGCCAATGGCTTCTCGAGGCGTGGACGTTCCGCCGTCAGCAGGCCCTCGATGGCGGCCACGATCTCCTCGGGCTCCGACATGCGGCCAGGGCCGTGCTCGTTGCAGGCCATGGCGCCGTCGTTGGGGCCGACGAAGCTCACGCCGCGCTTCTTCAGGGTCTCGACATTGGCGACGGTGGCGGCGTGGGTCCACATGCGGACATTCATCGCCGGTGCGGCCAGCACCGGCTTGTCGGTGGCCAGCAGGACGGTGGCCGCCAGATCGTCGGCCAGGCCCGCCGCCATGCGCGCCAGGATGTTGGCGGTGGCGGGTGCCACGACTAAAAGATCGGCGTCGCGCGAGAGCTGGATGTGGCCCATCTCGCTTTCGTCGGTGAGCGAGAACATGTCGCTGTAGACGCGATCCTCGCTCAGCGCCTGCAGGGACAGCGGCGTCACGAAGCGCGCGCCAGCCTCGGTGATCACGCAGCGCACCGAGGCGCCGCGCTCGCGCAGCCGGCGGATGAGTTCGAGGGATTTGAAGGCCGCGATGCCGCCCGCGACGATCAGCAGGATCCGCTTGCCGTTCAACATGACGGGGAGATTATCACAACACCCGGCTGGCGAAAGTGTAGACGCCCGTCAGCAAAAGCGCCCAGAACACAGCCAGGCGGAACTGCTCGACCGACAGGCGGAGGCGAATCTGCTGGCCCAGCCACATGCCGACCAGCGCCGGCACCACCGCGGCGGCCGACACGATGGCATGCGGCCCGTCGAGCATTCCGAGAAAAAGCAGCGAGACGGTGAGCGTGATCGAGGTGGCGCACAGGACGACGCCCAGGGTCTGGACCAGTTCGGTGGGCTTGATGTCGAGCCCCTGCAGGTAGGGCATCAATGGAACGACGGGCACGCCGACCAGGCCGGCGATGAAGCCGGAGACGACGCCGATCACCGGCGCCAGCGGCTTCTCCAGGTCGGCATGGATGTGCAGGCGGATGCGCAGCAGGCCCAGGCCGCTATAAACGATCAGCACCGCCGCCAGCACCAGGAAGGCCCAGTTGGGTCCCTTCTGGCCGACCAGCCACAGGGTAATATAGAGCACGATCATCAGCGGCACGATGAGCGGCCACTGGCGGCGCACGATCAGCCGGAACTTCCCGCCCACCGCGGCCTGCCAGAGGTTGGCGATGACGGTCGGCAGGGAGATGAGCACGATCGCCTCGGGCAACGGCAACACCAGCGAGGTGAGCGCGATGGTGATGGTCGGCAGGCCGAGCCCGACCAGCCCCTTGACCGTTCCGGCGATGAGGAAGACGGCCAAGCCGAAGATGATTTCTGACGTCGACACGCCTGGACCTTAGCTCAAAAGCCCCGTCATCCCGACCGAAGCCGAGCGTAGCGAGGCGGAGTGGAGGGACCTCCTCAGGTGTTCGACGAAGAGTGCGGTCCCTCCACTCCGCTTCGCTCCGGTCGGGATGACGGTGTTGCCTTTTCCGTTATCCCGACCGAGGGCCGCAGGCCGGAGTGGAGGGACCCATTCAAACTGCGTCGCGCAGATACAATCGTTGATCGTAGTGACGAATAATACGCAATCCGATATCGGTCCGACATGGAGCGCAACCCGGTCGTCTATATCCTTGCCAGCAACAATAGACGCGCCCACTACATCGGCGTGACGACGGACCTGTCTCGCCGGCTGGAAGAACATCGACAAGGCATGGTGCATCACACTGCTCGTTACAACATCCATAGGCTCATTTATTTCGAGTCGCATGAAACAGCGCCCGATGCGATCACCCGAGAAAAGCAACTGAAGAATTGGAGAAGGGAAAAGAAGCTCATCCTCATAAACCGATCGAATCCGGGCTGGCGGGACTTGAGCGGAGAAATCGGTTGAGGAGGTCCCTCCACTCCGCGCTTCGCGCTCCGGTCGGGATGACGGTTTTGCCTTTTCCGTCATCCCGACCGAGGGCCGTAGGCCCGAGTGGAGGGACCTGCTCAGATGCTGCGGTGGGCTTGGCGGGGAG
>DATHNU010001200.1:0-4024 GCA_035485695.1 Reyranella sp.
ACTCGATGCGTTCGCGGGCCGCGCCATCGTGATGCATGGCCATCGTCATATCGATTGGATCGGCGCCTGCGGCAGCCTGAAGATCGTCTCGGCGCCGTCGCCGATCATGGGCGCCAGGGACGACGAGCCGACGCGCTTTTACATCCATACCTTGGCGGCCGGCGCCGACGGGCAGCTGCAACTCCTGTCGCCGCAACAAATGGACATTGCCGGTCTCGAAATCGAACTTGGCCGGGCAAATCCGCTGGCTTGATCAACCTGCGCTTTCGTCAGCGTCGCTGCCTTCTCAACTCCAGAGCCGCTTGCTGGCGATGGCAGCACCATCGCGCATCGCCTCGAGCTTGGCCCACACCACGTCCTCGGACACCTGGGTGTCGCCGACGATGGTGCCGAAGCCGCAATCGGTTCCGGCCATGACCCTCTCGCGGTCGCCGACGGCGCGCACGGCGCGCTCCAGCCGCTCGGCGATCACCTGCGGGTGCTCGACGTAGTTGTGCGTCGTCTCGACCACGCCGCAGACCAGGGTCATGCGCTCGGGCAGCTTCTGGGTGCGGAACGCGTCGACCTCGTGGCTGTGGCGCGGATTTGGCGAAGGGCAGGCAGAGGGCGCCGGCCTTCACCTGGTAGCAGACCGGCAGCACGTCGGGCGCCGGCACGTCGTTCACGTGCGGGCGGCATTGACCTCCGGGTCTGCATCGCCCTCGCCATAGGCGTCACGTTGATGCTGGATGGCTTGCGCCACGAGCTCCAGCGTCAGCTCCCGGGCCGGCAGCTCCTTCGTCAACGCGGCCGCTTGGCCCGCCCACAGCGGCGTGAAGTCGTCGCGGCCGCGCTGTTCCGCCTGCGTGCGCAGCGGCAGCAGCGCACCCATCGGCAGCGGGAAATCCGGCAGGCCGGGCAGGATCGTGCCCAGCTCGCGCGTCAGCCGGTTGGGCAGCAGCCGCGCCGGCCGGCCGGTCAGGAGGTTGCTCACCACGGTGGCGCGCCCATGCGCCTGCCGCAGGGCCTCGCGATGCACCGCCGGCGTCGCCGCTTCCGGACAGAGCAGGAAGGCGGTGCCGAGCTGCACGCCGGCGGCGCCAAGCGCCAGCGCCGCGGCGATGCCGCGCCCGTCGGCGATGCCGCCGGCGGCAATCACCGGCACGTCGACGGCGTCGACGATCTGCGGCACCAGCGCCAGCGTGCCGGCCTGACCGGGCAGGGCCTCGACGGCATCGGCGGCGTGGCCGGTGGGAAGGAACGTGCCGCGATGTCCGCCGGCTTCGAGGCCCTGCGCGATGATGGCATCGGCGCCGTGTGCCTCCAGCCACAGCGCCTCCTCGACCGTTGTGGCCGACGACAGCACCCGGCATCCCGCCGCCTTGACCCGGCGCAGCAGCGTGTGGTCGGGCAGGCCGAAATGGAAGCTCACCACTTCGGGCCGCGCCGCTTCGACGACGGCGCATTGCGCGTCGCCGAACGGCGGGATGTCCGTCACCGGCGGCGGCGCGTCCGGGTTGAGACCAAGCTCGCGATGGTACGGTGCCAGCCTTTCGCGCCAGGCGCGGTCGCGCCCGGCCTCGATCGTCGCCCGGGCATGGCAGAAGAAATTGACGTTGATCGGCCGTCGGGTCAGGCGGCGCAAGGCGTCGATGGTCTCGGCGGCGACGGCGGGCGGCAGCGGCCCGCAGCCGATCGAGCCCAGGCCGCCCGCCTCGCAGACCGCGGCGGCAAGCGCGGGCGTGACGATGCCGGCCATCGGCGACAGCACGATGGGATGCTCGATCCCGAGAAGGTCGGTCAGGTTTCGGTCGTTCCACATGGCTTCTCTCCTGTTCAGCTTCCCTGTTCAGCGGCCGGCGGACGCGCCGCCGTCGACGTGAAGGATCTGGCCCGTTACGAAGGTCGCCGTCTCGAGATAGAGCACGGCGTCCACGACATCCTGCGTCTCGCCCATGCGTCCATTGGGCTGCAGGCCGGCGAGGAAGGGGAAATTGTCGGGCGCATGCATGGACGTGCGGATGACGCCGGGGGCGACGGCGTTGACGCGCACGCCGCACCGGGCGTATTCGGTCGCCAGCGACCGCGTCACGGCGTTGAGGCCGCCCTTGGCCAGGACCGTGAGCGCTGCGGGCAGCGCCGCCATGGGCTGCTCGACCAGCGTCGACGTAATGGTGACGATGTGGCCGCGGCCCGCCTGCAGCATGAAGGCTGCCGCCTTGCGTGTGACATGGAAGAACCCCGCCAGGCTCACGCCCATCATCGCCGCGAAGTCGTCGTCGGAATAGTCGGTGAACGGCCGGCCGATGAAGATGCCGGCGTTGTTGACCAGCGTGTCGATGCGCCCGAAGCGTTCCAGCGCCGCGCCGACGATGCGCTCGGCCGTCTCGGCCACGGCGATGTCGCCTTCGACGGCCACGATAGCGGGATCGTTCGTCGCAGCGATGCCGCCGATCGAGCGGGCGTTGGCGACGACGCGGTAGCCCCGCTCGCGGAAGCTGTGCACGAGGCTGGCGCCGATGCCGCGCGAGGCGCCCGTGATGACGACAACCTTCTGTTCAGGTGACATATCGCTCCTCCGGCAATGATCGTCCCGAACATGGCAAAGGCCGGCCGCGGCTTCTTTGCGCCGCGTGCCGAGCTTTTGTCATTTCTTGCGGTCAGGGCTGGCGGCGATAGCGGCCGGGCGTCTGGCCCGTGGCCTGCACGAAGGCGCGGGTGAAATTGGCCTGGCAGGAGAAGTTGAGCGCCAGCGCAATGTCGGCCAGCGAGCGGTCGTCCCGCCTCAGCAGCGTCTTGGCATGCTCCAGGCGCCGGGCGCTGACATGGCGATGCGGCGAGCGGCCGACCGCCGCCTTGAAGGCGCGCGCGAAGTGGAAGCGGCTGAGGCAGGCGACCGCCGCCAGTTGCTCGAGCGAGAGGTCACCCTCCAGGTTCGCCTCGATGTAATCGAGCACGCGCCGCAATCTGCCGCGATCGATGGCGCCGGGACCGAGGCGCCCGTCGCCCGGATACGGACGGCGACCGAGCTGACGCTGGACGAGCCGTGCCGCGAGACTGGCGGCCAGCGTGTCGGCCAGCAGCGGACCAGCCGAGGTCTCGCGCTCCAGCTCGGCGACCAGCGCAGAGGCGATCGCGGCCAGGAGCGGGTCGTGGAAGCCGTCCTCGCCGTGCATGGGCGGGTTGCCCGACGATGCGAGATCGAGGCCGAGACTGTCCGCCGTGAAGTGACGCGACGGCAGGTAGATGTGGAGGATCCGGGGGACCGGATCGGAGAGGGTGATGGAGCCTTCCGGCGAGCCGGCGGGAGAAACCCAGATGGCGTCGCGCCGCGAGATCGCGCGGTTGCCGCCGTCGCGACCCTGCCGCGAGACGATCGAGCCGTTGCCGTGGAGATCGACGCAGATTTCGCTGTCGGGGTACGTGCGCTCCCACGCGACGCCGCCGTCGCCGTGACTGCGCAACTCGGCCTGCAAGGCCTGCCATCCCCTGTCGGCCGACGACAGCAGCAGGCCCGCAGCGCCGTATTTCTCGGCGCCCTGGCTCTGCGATGCGGTCGGTGTGTCGGCTGCAGGCATCATGACTCAACCCGGCGTGGTGTCGGCCTCGATCGCCATGTAGGCAGCGCCGGCTGTCGATCCAAGCCCGACGCAGGACGATGCACGGGAGCTCCCTTGCACCATGGCAAAAAGAACACATTTGGAATTCGAGTGGCTGCCGTGGACGGCAACGCGCGCCGCCGCCCACGGCAACCGTCTTGACTCATTCCGGGCCAATGCCGGATGGGCCCATGATGGGCAGCCAGCTGTCGGCTTCGACCACGATGCCGTTTTCGGCGAAGGTCGGCACGTCGGGCAGCGCCGGCGAGCGCTTCGGCGTGTCGCTTCCCGCCTATTTCTTGGCGGGGCGCGGCATCGGCCTCACCCCGACCTGCTCCTCCGCCGTATACGGCGCTCCATAATACGGGAAATCCTTGCGAATGCGCCCGCGGTCGGGAGCAAGTCCATCGACAAGGGGCGTGTTGGCCGCCAGCGTCAACATCACA
>DATHNU010001201.1:0-3018 GCA_035485695.1 Reyranella sp.
CCGCGAGCACGAGGTCGAGCGCACCATCCAGGTGCTGTGCCGGCGCACCAAGAACAATCCGCTCTATGTCGGCGAGCCCGGCGTCGGCAAGACGGCGATCGCCGAGGGCCTCGCCCGCAAGATCGTCGAGGGCGACGTGCCTGAAGTGCTGAAGGAATCGGTGATTTACGCGCTCGACATGGGCGCGCTGCTGGCCGGCACGCGCTATCGCGGCGACTTCGAGGAGCGGCTGAAGGCGGTCCTCTCCGAGCTCAAGAAGAAGCCCAACTCGGTGCTGTTCATCGACGAGATCCACACCATCATCGGCGCCGGCGCCACATCGGGCGGCTCGATGGACGCGTCGAACCTGCTCAAGCCCTCGCTGCAGTCGGGCGAGCTGCGCTGCATCGGCTCGACCACCTACAAGGAATACCGCAACTACTTCGAGAAGGACCGCGCGCTGGTCCGTCGCTTCCAGAAGATCGACGTGCCGGAGCCCTCGATGATCGACGCCATCGAGATCATGAAGGGCCTGAAGCCGGTCTACGAGAAGCATCACCATGTGAGCTACACCGACGACGCCATCAAGGCCGCGGTCGAGCTGTCGGCGCGCTACATCCACGACCGCAAGCTGCCCGACAAGGCGATCGACGTGATCGACGAGGTCGGTGCCGCCCAGATGCTGCGCACGCCCGAAATGCGCAAGTCGACCATCGAGGTGACCGACATCGAGGAGATCGTCGCCAAGATCGCGCGCATCCCGCCCAAGAGCGTGTCCAAGGACGACACCGAGATGCTGCGCAACATCGACCGCGACCTGAAGACGGTGGTGTTCGGCCAGGACAAGGCGATCGGCCAGCTCGCCGCCGCCATCAAGCTCGCGCGCGCCGGCCTGCGCTCGCCGGAGAAGCCCATCGGCTCCTACCTGCTGGCCGGTCCGACCGGCGTCGGCAAGACCGAGGTGACGCGCCAGCTCGCGCGCCTGCTCGGGCTCGAGCTGATCCGCTTCGACATGTCGGAATACATGGAGCGCCACAGCGTCTCGCGCCTGATCGGCGCGCCGCCGGGCTATGTCGGCTTCGACCAGGGCGGCCTGCTCACCGACCAGGTCAACCAGCATCCGCATTGTGTGATCCTGCTCGACGAGATCGAGAAGGCCCATCCCGACGTGTTCAACGTGCTGCTGCAGGTCATGGACTACGGCAAGCTCACCGACCACAACGGCCGCTCGGTGGATTTCCGCAACGTCATCCTGTGCATGACGACCAATGCCGGCGCCGCCGACATCGCCAGGCCGGCGCTGGGCTTCGGCCGCGAGGCGCGGCACGACGAGGATGACGAGGCGATCAACCGGCTGTTCGCGCCGGAGTTCCGCAACCGCCTCGACGCCGTCATCAAGTTCGCCAATCTCGGCCCGGACAGCATGAACAAAGTTGTGGACAAGTTCGTGGCCGAGCTCGAGGTGCAGCTGGCCGACCGCAAGGTGTTCATCGAGCTTTCCGACGGCGCGCGCCGCTGGCTGGCCGAGAAGGGTTATGACCGGATGTTCGGCGCCCGTCCGCTGGCCCGCGTCATCCAGGAGCACCTCAAAAAGCCGCTCGCCGAGGAAGTGCTGTTCGGCAAGCTGGCCAACGGCGGCGGCACGGTGCGGGTCGACGTCGAGGGCGAAGGGCCGGCCGAAAATCTGGTCTTCACCTTCCTGCCGCCCGAACGCGACGCGCTGCCGCCGGCCAGCCAAGAACCCGTGCTGGCTGAGTGAAGGCATTCCGGCCGCTGTGGCTTGCACTTCGGGCCGCGGTGCTCGCCACCGCGGTCTTCTGGGTGGCCCTCTTCATCATCGACAAGGTCGGATGGCAGGCGCCTTTGGGTGCGACCGAGCCGCTGGTCTTCTTCGTGGTCTTCTTCCTCGGCGTGATGATGACCGGCGTTAAAGGCTGACGCTGCGGCGGGGCCCGACCCTCGCCCGCACTTTCAGCTGCGGGGCGGCAAGGTGATCCGATGGCTCTTTAGCGCCTTCTCGAATACCGGGATGGCCGACGCCGGGTCCGAACTGCATTTGCCCTTCGCGATCTCGACATCCAGCGACGCTGCGACCGAGCCTTTTTCGTTTCCATCGGAGACGTATTGCTCGAATTTGTCCTTAAGGTCGGCGCAATACTTGGCGTCGGCCGATTGGGCAAACACTGGCAGGGCCACTGCAAGGGAGAGGCCCGCAATCAGGGGTGCGATCTGAGTTTTCACATTGGGCTCCTTCAGTTTGGAGCGCCGGCGAACCCCTCTGCCTGAAGAGTTCATCCCACACGATGTGCAGAACACACCATGCGCTGCGCGGTGTCGACGATACGGCGTCGACTACTCGTTTTCCTTACGGAAGGGTGAATACTGCTTGAGCCCCTCGATCTCCCGCTCGACCGCCGGCCGCTCGCGCTTCAGATAGTCTTCAATGGCGCGGCGGAAACCCGAATCGACGATCCAGTGCGCCGAGAAGGTGGGCACCGGTACGTAGCCGCGCTGGATCTTGTGATCGCCTTGCGCGCCGGCCTCGACACGCTGCAGGCCGTGCGCGATCGCATAGTCGATTGCCTGGTAGTAGCAGGCCTCGAAATGCAGGAAGGCGTGGCTCTCCAGGCAACCCCAGTAGCGGCCATAGAGCGTGTCGTCGCCCTTGAGGTTGAGCGCGCCGCCGACCGGCCGGCCGTCGGCTTCGGCCATCACCAGCACAACCTTGTCGGCCATGGTGGCGCCCAGGATGTCGAAGAAGGAACGGGTGAGATAGGGTGAACCCCATTTGCGGCCGCCGGTATCCATGTAGAAGGCGAAGAAGGCGTCCCAGTGGTGAGGCTTGATCTCCGCGCCCGACAGCGCCTGCACGGTCAACCCCTCGCGCCGGACCGCCTCGCGTTCCTTACGGATCCCTTTGCGCTTGCGCGAGGCAAGGGCCGCCAGGAAATCGTCGAAGCAGGTGTAGCCGTCATTGTGCCAGTGATACTGCTGGCCCAGCCGCAGCAGCCAGCCGTGCTCGCCGAAGCGCTTCCAGTC
>DATHNU010001202.1:0-2490 GCA_035485695.1 Reyranella sp.
GACTACTATGTCTATGCCTCGGACGGCGGCCTGTTCGAGCCACTGGTCGATCTCGGCGACGAGATCAAGGCTGGCCAGCCGGCCGCGCGCATCCATTTCCACCACACGCCGTGGCGCGAGGCCGATCTTCTGACCTTCAAACGCGACGGGCTGGTTCTGTGCAAGCGCGTGCCGGCGCGTTGCGAACGCGGCGACTGCCTCTTTCATCTGGCGACGGATATCAGCGGTTAGTGGAGCGCGGGCGTCCCGGGCCGCCTCCTCATCGTCGAAAGATCATGAGCGGGCCTGGAGGCCCGCGGTCCGGCATGACATGAACGGCGCCGCTTTGGGTGGCTCGCAAATCGTGCGATGGTGGCGAGGCCGGGGTATCCCTCTTCCACGAGGCCGATCATGACCTACTACGATCTCGGTACCTACAGCCGCCCGATCACCACCAAATCTCCCGACGCACAGGTCTGGTTCGACCGCGGACTGAACTGGGTCTTCGTCTTCAACCACGAGGAAGCCATAGCCTGCTTCGGCAAGGCGCTGGAGCACGATCCTGGCTGTGCGATGGCCCATTGGGGAATCGCCTACGCAGCCGGCCCTAATTACAACCTGCCCTGGCACCTCTACGACCCGGCGGGAAAGGCCAAAGCACTCGCCGCGGCCTATGACGCCATGCAGGCCGCCCTGGCCTGCCTCGGTCAGGCGACGCCGGTCGAGCAGGCGTTGATCAAGGCGCTGCCCGCGCGTTACCCGCAACGCGAGCCGATCGAGGATCAGTCGGCGTGGGACGCGGCCTTCACAAAGGCCATGCGCGCACTCTTCCAGGCGAACCGCAGCGACCTCGACGTGCGCTGCGTCTTCGTCGAGGCGATCATGAACGAGACGCCCTGGCAGATGTGGGATCTTTCGACCGGCGGCGTCGCCGAAGGCGCCGGCACCGCCGAGGCGGTCGAGGTGCTGGAAGAAGCGCTCAACGGCATCCCGGCCACATGGGATCATCCGGGCCTGCTGCATCTCTATGTTCATCTGATGGAGATGTCGCCGTTCCCACAGCGCGCGCTCAGGGCCGGCGACCGGCTGCGTGACCTCGTTCCCGATGCGGGACATCTGATCCACATGCCGACCCACATCGACGTGCTCTGCGGCCATTACCGCGACGTCGTGGTCTACAATCAGAAGGCGATCGTCGCCGACCGCAAGTTCCTGGCCCGCCAGGGGCCGATGAACGTCTATGCGCTCTACCGCACCCATAACCATCACTTCGCGATCTACGGCGCGATGTTCCTCGGCCAGTACACGCCGGCCATCCAGGCGGCGGAAGAGCTCATCGCCACCACGCCGGACGCATTGCTGCGCATTCCCTCCCCGCCGATGGCCGACTTCATCGAGGGCTACATCCCCATGAAGCAGCACGTGCTGGTGCGGTTCGGGAAATGGCGCGAGATCCTCGACGAGGTGCTGCCCGAGGACCGCGCGCTCTACTGCTCGACGACGGCGATGATGCTCTACGCCAAGACGGTCGCGCATTCGACCCTGGGCAACATCGCGGAGGCGGAAAAGACCCGGCTGGCGTTTCTCGAAGCAAAGGCCCGGGTGCCCGAGAGCCGGCGCGTCCACAACAATACCGTGGTCGACCTGCTCGCCATCGCCGAAGAGATGCTGAATGGCGAGCTCGAATATCGTCGCGGCAACTTCGACACGGCCTTCGCCCATCTGCGTCGCTCGGTCGCGCTCGACGACGCGCTGCCCTATGACGAGCCCTGGGGGTGGATGCAGCCGGCGCGCCATGCCCTGGGCGCCCTGCTGCTGGAGCAGGGACATGCCGAAGAAGCGGAGGCGGTTTACCGCGCCGATCTCGGCTTCGACGGCACGCTCAACCGGGCGTGCCAGCACCTCGAGAACGTCTGGAGCCTGCACGGGCTCCATGAATGCCTGATGCGGCGCAACGACAAGGTCGAAGCTCCCTTGATCAAATCGCGGCTGGATCTGGCGCTGGCGCGCGCCGAAGTGCCGATCCGGGCGTCCTGCGCCTGTCGCCGGGAAGTCGCCATCGCAGCCTGAGGCGCCCGCCATCCGGAAGACCATGATCGCGGAGATTTACCGCTCGCCTCGGCTGTGCAAAGCTGCAGGCCCATCAACTTTGAAAGGAGGTGATTACGTGAAGTTCACCAACGCGACACCGACGACCTTCGCCGTAACCGCCACCGGGATCGTTCCTGCACTGGCGAACTGCGGCCCGTAAGGGTCGACGGCAGTCGGCACAAAGCCGCCTACGGGCGGCTTTGTTGTTTTCGGGGTAGATCGCGTGCTCCGTGCCCCTTCAAAAGCGTTCCCGGCGATCCGCGCAATGCTGTTCGCAGGCTAGCTGTGAGCTTTCAATAGGTTGTCCATCCGGCTCGGGCCGAGGAAGCTGATGTTGTCGAGACGTCAACGTTCCTTGGGAGAGCCGAATGGACATCCATAAGAATGCCCGCCTGACGCCGCACGGTCGAGAGCGGCTTG
>DATHNU010001203.1:0-2376 GCA_035485695.1 Reyranella sp.
TGGCCTTCGGCGGCTTCTTCGGCAGCGACCCGGTGCTGAGCGTCGATGCCTTCGCCCAGCAGGTCGAGCAGGGCGACGTGCGCTTCGTTGTGCTGGGCGGCACGCGCCGTCCGCGCGACTTCGAACGCTGGGTGCAGGCGCACGGCACGCCGGTCGATCCCAACCTGTGGCGCTCGCGGCCGGCCGAGCCGCGCCGCTCGATCACTCTCTATGACCTGGCGCCACCCTAATCCGCCGACTGGCGAGCCGCGTCCAGGATCGCCTGCGTGGGCCTTCTCGCCGGCGCGCCGGTTGCGGCGCTTCGGCGAAAGCTGCGGCGCTGCGGCTTGGGACTTCTGGACATCGAGACCTCGGGCCAAGAAGGACTAGCGGCGGCTGGCCCGATGGAAAGAAGATCAGCCCGCGCCCAGCGCGCGGGCGACCTGGTTGGTGATCAACGCCGCGGCATAGGCCAGGACCAGCATGTAGCCGAAAGTGACCCACATCCATTTCCAGCTGCCGGTCTCGCGACGGATGACGGCGAGGGTCGACGCACACTGCGGCGCGAACACATACCAGGCGAGCAGCGCCAGCGCGGTGGCGAGGCTCCATTGGCCGGCGATCGCCTGGCCGATCTTGTCGGCGGCGCCCTCGCCGCCGTCGATGGCGTAGATGGTGCCGAGTGCACCGACCGCGACCTCGCGCGCCGCCATGCCGGGGATCAGCGCGACGTTGATCTGCCAGTTGAAGCCCAGCGGCTCGGTGAGGGGCTGGATGAGCGAGCCGATCATGGCGGCCAGGCTGTAGCTGATGGCGGGCTCGCTGGCGCCTGCCGGCGGCCGCGGGAAGGAGGCGAGAAACCAGATCAGCACCATCATGGACAGGATGGTGGTGCCGGCACGCTTGAGGAAGATCGTGGCCCGCGTCCACAGGCCGATCGCCAGGCTCTTGACCCGCGGCAGCTTGTAGTCGGGCAGCTCGAGCATGAAGGGCTCGCCCGGCTCGCCGCGCCAGAACACGCGCTTGATGACGAACGATACGGCGAGCGCGCCGACGATGCCGCTGGCATAAAGCCCGAACATCACCAGCCCCTGCAGGCCGACGAAACCCCAGACGTCGCGGTCGGGGATGAAGGCGCCGATGATCAGGGTGTAGACCGGGATGCGCGCCGAGCAGGTCATCAGCGGCGCCACCAGGATGGTGGTGAGCCGGTCGCGCTTGTCGTCGATGACGCGGGTCGACATGATTCCGGGGATGGCGCAGGCGAAGGACGACAGCAGCGGGATGAAGGCGCGCCCGTGCAGGCCGGCGCCGCCCATGATGCGGTCCATCAGGAAGGCCGCGCGCGCCATGTAGCCCAGGTCTTCCAGCACCAGGATGAAGAAGAACAGAATGACGATCTGCGGCAGGAACACGATCACGCTGCCGACGCCGGAAATCAGGCCGTCCTTGAAGAAGCTTTTCAGCAGGTCGGGCAAGGGCGAGGCCTCGACCAGGGTGCCGAGCCAGGTGAAGCCATCCTGGATCGCGTCCATCAAAGGTCTCGCCCAGGCGAACACCGCCTGGAACATGACGAACAGGAGAACGAGCAGGATGGCGAGGCCAGCTACCGGATGCAGCAACACGGCGTCGACCGCCGCCGTGCCGGGGTCGCGTTCGCCCGAGCTCTTCACCGCCGCGCGCAGCACGCGGTCCGCCTCGCGCTGGGCGCCGCGCAGCTCGCCGGCATCGGGGGCATGCCAGTCGGCCGCCTGCGCGAGCGGCAGGTCCGCGAGCAGCCGGTCGATCTCGCCCAGCAGCGCGTCGGTGCCGCCGCGGCGCACCGCGACCGACTGCACCACCGGCACGCCGAGCTCGCGCGACAGGCGCTCGAGATCGATCTCGACGCCGCGCTTGCGCGCGATGTCCATCATGTTGAGCGACAGCATGACCGGCCGGCCGACCCGCTTCAGCTCGAGCGCCAGGCGCAGCGCCAGCCTGAGGTTGGAGGCGTCGCCCACGCAGACGATGAGATCGGGATTCACATCGCTCTGCAGCCGGCCCAGTACGACATCGCGCGTGATCTCCTCGTCGGGCGAGCGGGCGCGCAGCGAATAGGTGCCGGGCAAATCGACGATCTGCAGCACGCGCCCGGCCGGCGTGGTGAGCCGCCCGACCTTCTTCTCGACCGTGACGCCCGGATAGTTGGCGACTTTCTGCCGACTGCCGGTCAGCGCGTTGAACAGCGCCGTCTTGCCACAGTTGGGATTGCCGACTAGGGCAATGACCGGCGCGACGGCAGGCGGCGCGGCGGCCGTCAGGATGCCACCGGCGTTCATGCCGGCAGGGCCGGGGTCACCAGGATCGCCATGGCCTCGCGCCGGCGCAGCGCAATCGTCGTATGGGCGACGCGCACGG
>DATHNU010001204.1:0-2859 GCA_035485695.1 Reyranella sp.
GCAAGCGTCGTGCGGCCCTACACCAAGTGGGAATACAATCTGCCGTCCGGCGTGATCGCCAAGGAGGCGCTGCGCCGCGCCCACACGGTGATGCAGAGCGACCCGCGCGGCCCCGTCTATCTCACCTTCCCGCGCGAGACCCTGACCGAGCTGTGGTCAGAGGGCCAGATCCGCTCCTATCCGGCGGAGCGCTTCGGACCGGTGGCGGCAGGCGCGGCCGACGCCGCCTCGATCGATGCCATCGCGACGAAGCTGCTGGCAGCCGAGCGGCCGTTGCTGATCTCGTCCTATGCCGGCCGCAACCACGCGACCGTCCCGCTCATCGATGAGCTGGCGCGCTTCGCCGGCATCCGTGTGGTCGAGTTCAATCCTCTGTACGTCAACCTGCCGCACGATTCGCCCTGCCACGGCGGCTTCATGCCGGCCAAGGCACTCGCCGAGGCGGATGTCGGCCTGCTGGTCGACGTCGACGTGCCGTGGATCCCGAGCGACATGCCCGACAATCCCAACACCTGGTGGGCGCATATCGACGTCGACGCCGAGAAGCGCAATTTCCCGATGTGGACCTTCCCCGGCAACCTGCGCCTGCCGGGCGACAGCCATCGCATCCTGGCCGACCTTCTGGCCGCGCTGAAGGTCAAAGCCGACTCGAGCTTCAAGGCGCGCGCGGCCGAGCGGGTGAAGCGGCTGGCGGAGGAGGGCAAGGCCCGCCGCGAGCAGGCGGCCAAGGCAGCCGCCACGCCCGGCTCCGTCGGCCAGATCAACCCGCACTATCTTTGCGCGGCGCTCGCCAAGGCGCTGAAGCCGTCCGACATCGTGTTGAACGAGGCGATCCGCAATGGAGGCGTGGTCGCGCAGCAGATCCCGCGCACAGAGCCCGGCACCCTGGTCGGCCTGGCCGGCGGCGGGCTGGGCTTCTCGGGCGGCATGGCGCTCGGCCTTAAGCTTGCTATGCCGGAGCGCACGGTCGTGCAGATCGTGGGCGACGGCACCTTCTACTTCTCCAACCCACAGTCAACCCTGGCGGTGTCGGGCCACTACAAGCTGCCGGTCCTGACCGTCGTGCTCGACAATTCGGGCTGGGCCGCGGTGAAAGAGGCGACGCTGCGAGTCTATCCCGACGGCGAGGCCAAGGCCGGCAACGCATTCGGCGCCACCCTGGCGCCCGACATGAATTTCGCGCTGGTCGCCCAAGCCGCGGGCGCGCACGGCGAGCTCGTGTCCGACCCCGCCGCCGTCGAGGGCGCCATCGCGCGCTGTCTCGAGGCCGTGCGCTCCGGCCGCTCGGCCGTGCTGCATGCGAAGGTGACGAAGCTCTAGCCTTTGCTGGGAGCGCGCCACTCCAGTGGCGCTCATAATCATGAAAGATGCGCCACTGGAGTGGCGCGCTCCCAGCTATGACGCCGCTGCCAACAATTCCACCGTCTCAATGACTCCCGCCGGTCGGCTACCGGCACAAACTGTCACCACCGAGCGAAGCGAGGGGCCTTTGAGGCGGCGGGAAAGGTCCCTCGCTGCGCTCGGGATGACAGCATTGGCTTGATCGACAGTGTGCGACCGCACTCTAGAACGGAATCGCCACCAGCGTGTCGAAGCGCCTTCCGTCGCACACCACGATGCGCTCAGCAAAGCGCAGCGCGCCCGCTTCGTCGGGCTTCACCTTGTCGCGGTAGCAGCCGGTGGCGAATACGTCCATCGTACCCTCGCGCATGATGCGCACAATCAGGAACGGCGTCTCGACCTCCGCGGCGCCGTTCGACTGGCCCAGCACGACCGGCAGGCCGACGATGTGGCGATAACGCTGGCGCTCGTAGATGTTGACCTTGCGCAGCGAGGAAATGCGGTCCTCCAGCATGCCGCGCGTGTCGGCGTAGATCAGGCCGGCCTCCAGGCCGTCCGCAACGTTCTCCGCCGTCGTCACCTTGTAGAGGCAGGGATCGTGGAACAGTTTTGGCCATTCCTCGAACTGCTCGTTGTCGATGACGCGCGCGTAAGTGGCGTTCAATTCGACAAGGCGTGCGATGTCCATTGTCTTCTTTCCGTCGTCCCGAGCGAAGCGAAGGACCTCATGGCATTTCAACGAGCACGCCGGTCGCAATCGCCATGAGATCCTTCGCTGCGCTCAGGATGACAGAGGGTCGATTGATGACCGTCGACACTAGTACCCCATGTGCCGCCGGTAGGCCTTCCAGAAGCCGCGCACCGAGGCCTCGGTGGCGCGCGTCGCCTGGCTCTCGGCCGTGCTGCCGCCCATCTGGATCACCGACACATGATCGGCCGCGGCCGCAGTGCCGCGCTGCACGAAGCCGCCAACGCAGCCGTCCTCCATGGAGATGAAGCCGGCCGGACCGACCAGATTCTGCTGCTTCAGCCGCCGCCGGTTCATCTCGGGCGAATCGTCTTCGAAGCCGAAATAGGTCCACACCAGGTCCATCTTGCCGATGCCGCGCGGCACGACGTGGCGCACCGCCAGGCAGTTGTGGATCTGCTGCAGGATGAAGCCGGGGAAGACCGACAGGATCTGCAGCTGGATATGGTCGCCGAACTCCTCGACCGACTCGAGCACGCTGGGATCGGCCAGCGCGAAGCGGCCATCCTGGTCGGTGCGGATCTGCTGGTCCTTATAGGCCGTGGCGTTGGCGCCCTCGGGGATGGCGATGGTGTAGCTCGAATGGTTGCCGCCGTCGGGGCTCACCAGCACGCCGCCGCCCTGGGTCAGCCGCGAGATGCGGAAGGTCGCCAGGAAGGTATGCAGCAGGCTCGCGTGATAGGTATCCTTGACGTTCTCGACATAGAGCTTCCAGTTGCTGGGCAGGATCTGCACGTATCGCCCCATCAGCCGGATCGGCCGGTTGAGCA
>DATHNU010001205.1:0-2045 GCA_035485695.1 Reyranella sp.
GCGATCATCGAGGCGATGGCCCAGATCGGATTGGTGTCGGCGATGTTTTCCAGCACGTACCAGACGATGGTCGTCGCGATGAAGACGTTCAGCGCGAAGCGCATCCCCATGATGTCGCGCCGGAATTTGGGCAGAAGCCATTTGCTGAGATGGATGTCCGGCATTCGCGGGAGTCTACAGCACGTACCGATCGCTTGGAATCACGTCTTGGCCGGGGGGGCGCCACTCCAGTGGCGCGTCATGGTCTTCGGGAGCGCGGGCCTCAGGCCCGCTCATGAGTCATGATGCGGGCCTGGAGGTCCGCGCTCCGCAAGAGCATGAAAAGACGCATCACTGGAGTGGCGCGCGCCCTGCGGGGATGTGCGCCCGCCAAACCGGAATCGGCCTAATTACGCACCAGCGGCTTGTACTTGATGCGGTGCGGCTGGTCGGCGTCGGAGCCCAACCGGCGGTGCCTGTCGGCCTCGTAGTCCTGGTAGTTGCCTTCGAACCATTCGACGTGGCTGTCGCCCTCGAAGGCCAGCATGTGGGTGGCGATGCGGTCGAGGAACCAGCGATCGTGGCTGATGATCACCGCGCAGCCGGCGAAATCGACCAGCGCCTCCTCGAGCGCGCGCAGGGTGTCGATATCGAGGTCGTTGGTCGGCTCGTCGAGCAGCAGCACGTTGGCGCCGCTCTTCAGCATCTTGGCGAGGTTGACGCGGTTGCGCTCGCCGCCCGAGAGCTGGCCCACCTTCTTCTGCTGATCGGCGCCCTTGAAGTTGAACGAGCCGCAATAGGCGCGGCTCGAGATCTCGCGACTGCCGAGCTTGATGATGTCGAGGCCGCCCGACAGCTCTTCCCACACCGTCTTGTTGGGATCGAGCGTCTCGCGGCTCTGGTCGACATAGCCCAGCTCGACCGTCGGGCCGACCGAGAAGGTGCCCGAGTCGGGCTTGTCCTGGCCGGTGATCATCTTGAACAGCGTCGTCTTGCCCGCGCCATTGGGTCCGATCACGCCCACGATGCCGCCCGGCGGCAGGTTGAAGGAGAGGTTGTCGATCAGCAGCCGGTCGCCGAAACCCTTGGAGATCTTCTCCGCCGTGATGACGTGATCACCCAGCCGCGGCCCGGCGGGGATGACGATCTGGGCCTGGTCGAGTGTCGCCTGCTTCTCCTCGGCCACCATCTGCTCGTAGGCCGCGATGCGCGCCTTGCTCTTGGTGCGCCGCGCCTGGGCGCTCTGGCCCATCCATTCGAGCTCGCGCTGCATGGTGCGGCGACGGGCATCGGCGGTCTTCTCTTCGAGCTCGAGCCGCTTGTCCTTCTGCTTCAGCCAGGACGTGTAGTTGCCTTCCCACGGAATGCCGGCGCCGCGGTCGAGCTCGAGGATCCAGCCCGCGACATTGTCGAGGAAGTAACGGTCGTGGGTGACGGCCACCACGGTGCCGGGGAACTCGCCGAGATGACGCTCCAGCCACGCCACCGATTCGGCGTCGAGATGGTTGGTCGGCTCGTCGAGCAGCAACATGTCGGGCTTGCTGAGCAGCAGCCGGCAAAGCGCCACGCGGCGTTTCTCGCCGCCCGACAGCTTCTCGACATCGGCGTCGCCCGGCGGGCAGCGCAGCGCGTCCATGGCGATGTCCACCGTGCGGCCGAGATCCCAGCCGTTGCCGGCGTCGATCTTCTCCTGCAGCTCGGCCTGCTCGGCGATCAGCTTGTCCATGTCGGCGTCGGGGTCGGAGAAGGCGTTCGATACCTCCTCGAAGCGCGCCAGCATCTGGGCCATCTCGCCGGCGCCGTCCATGACGTTGCCTAAAACGTCCTTCTTGGAGTCGAGCTTGGGCTCCTGCTCGAGCATGCCGACCTTGGCGCCCTCGGCCGCCCAGGCCTCGCCGGTGAAATTGTCGTCCTGGCCGGACATGAGCTTGAGCAGGGTCGACTTGCCGGCGCCGTTCAGGCCCAGCACGCCGATCTTGGCGCCCGGCAGGAACGACAGCCAGATGTCCTTGAGGACCTGCTTGCCGCCCGGAAAGGTCTTGTTCAGGCCCTTCATGACGTAAATG
>DATHNU010001206.1:0-7185 GCA_035485695.1 Reyranella sp.
CCTTGGTGGGGAACGGATGGCGGTACTTGTTGATGATGCGGTCGTAGCCCATGGCCCCGCGTTCGGGCGTCCACGTGGCGCTGAATAGATGCTCGGTCAGCCAGAACGATGCCAGGGTCTCCAGCATCGGCACCTCGATCATCTGGCCCTCGCCGGTGCATTTGCGGTGATAGAGCGCGCCCAGCACGGCGATGCAGAGATGGAGGCCGGTGGTCTTGTCGGCGATCAGGCTCGGCATGAAGCGCGGCGGCTGGCCGTCGACCCGCGACTGCAGCGAGGCGGCGCCGCTCACGCCCTGCACCAGATCGTCGAAGGCGGGCTTGTGGCCGTAAGGACCCTTGCGCGCATAGCCCAGCGAGTAGGCGTAGATGATCGAGGGATTGATCTTCTTCAAATCTTCGTAGCCCAGGCCCAGGCGTTCGATCGCCGCCGGCCGGCTGTTATGGATGAAGAGGTCGGCTGTCTTGATCAGCCCCTTCAGCACGGCGCAGGCGGCGGGCTTCTTGAGGTCGAGGCAGAGCGAGCGCTTGTTGCGGTTGGCCGCCATGTAGATCGGCCCCATGCTCTTGTCGCGCCCCATCGAGCCACCCGACACGCGCAGAAGATCGCCTTCCGGCGGCTCGACCTTGATCACGTCGGCGCCCATGTCGGCCAGATGCTGGGTGGCGAACGGCCCCAGCAGCACGGCCGTCAGATCGATCACGCGTACGCCCTCGAGCGGTCCCGGCATTTTTCCTTCCTCTGAATTGTTCTTGGCGCGCACTATGGCACGATCTTCCTGCCTCTCCACGCAACGCGTGGGAAGGTGTCCGCGCAGCGGAGGGAGGGCCTGCATCGTGCTCAGGTTCATGACTCCGCCGTCGCCGTAAGGCAGCGGGCTTCAACATTGTGGCCTCCTGCTGTCGCCTGGGGCATGTTGCGCCCGATCATGATGCGACCCCCTTTTCGACCTACTGGTGAAATGTTGCGCCTCCGCCGGTTCAAGTCACTGGTCGGGCAAACAGTGACGGTGGCGCCCCGAGGGCCTCTGAGCCTCGGATGGCGCCCGTACTATACGCGCCTGATCCACGCCAACGGCTACCAGCAACGACAACGCGAACTTGCTTTCGTGGCTGTAAGGGCTTTTCTGCTGCGACGGATCAAGCATGGAAACGATCGCGCCGTCGAATTGCAGCGGACCAGGATGCATCTTGAGCGGGCGGCGCACGGCAATAAGTGAGGAGAGGTAGTCGACATGCGCGGAGCGTTGGACGGTCTGCTGGTGGTGAGTGTGGAGCAGGCCGTGGCCGCCCCCTATTGTTCGGCTCGCCTGGCGGATGCCGGCGCGCGGGTCATCAAGATCGAGCGGCCGGAAGGCGACTTCGCGCGCGGCTATGACGGCTACGTGCACGGGCTGTCGAGCTACTTCGTCTGGCTGAATCGCGGCAAGCAATCGGTCGCGCTCGACTTCAAGGCCAAGGACGACCTCGCGCTCCTGCATCGCATGATCGCCAAGGCCGACGTGCTGATCCAGAACCTGGCGCCCGGCGCGGCCGAGCGCGCGGGCTTCGGCTCGGCCGCCATGCGGTTGGCAGACAAGCGGCTGATCACCGTCGACATCTCGGGCTATGGCGATCACGGCCCCTACAAGAACCGCCGCGCCTATGACCTGCTGGTGCAGGCCGAAAGCGGGCTGGCCTCGATCACCGGCACCGAGCATGCGCCGGGACGGGTCGGCGTCTCGGCCACCGACATCGGCACCGGCATGTATGCGCACGCGGCCGTGCTGGAGGCGCTGATCGCCCGCCAGAAGGCCGGCGAGGGCCGCGCGCTCTCGGTCTCGCTGTTCTCGTCGATGGCCGAATGGATGACCGTGCCGCTGCTCGCCAAGGATTATGCCGACTACGAATGGCCGCGGCTCGGCCTCACACATCCCTTCATCGCGCCCTACGGGGTCTATCAGACGGCGGACAAGGTGCCGGTGCTGATCTCGATCCAGAACGACCGCGAGTTCGAACGGCTTTGCCACGACGTGCTCGACAAGCCGGGGCTGGAGAAGGATCCCGACTACGCCACCAACAAGGCGCGCAACGCGCGGCGCGACGACACCAATGCCATCGTGCAAAAGAGCTTTGGCGCCCGGACCTTCGCCGAGCTCGCGGCAAGGCTCGACGCCGCACAGATCGCCTGGGCACGGGTGAGCTCGGTGGCCGACCTGTCGACGCATCCGCAGCTCCGGCGCACCGGCTTCACCTCACCCAACGGCGAGGTCTCCATTCCCGCCCTCGCCGCCTCCTGGGACGGCGAACCCGAGCGGCTGGGCGATGTGCCGGCGGTGGGCCAGCACACGGCGGAGGTGCGGCGCGAGTTCGGCGCCTAGGGCGAAATGATTTTCGCTCGAATCAGGTCCCGACCGAAGCGAAGCGGAGTGGAGGGACATTCTCTCTACGACAAGCCGCCTATCGTTGAGAGGAGGTCCCTCCACTACGCGCTTCGCGCTCCGGTCGGGACGACGGAGTGTTGATGGCGCGCTTTCTCATCGGGGTCCGGCTGTCCGGCTATGGCGCGGCCTATTTCTTCGCCGCCGGCGCCTTCATGAGCTACTGGCCGGTGTGGCTGCGCGACCGCGGCATGAGCGATTCGCAGATCGGCACCCTGTTCATGAGCCGCCAGCTCGTGAGCGTGCTGTCGACCTTGGCCATCGGCTGGGTGGCGCACCGGCTGGGCAATACGCGCGGCGTCATCCTCGTGCTGGCCGGCGCCGCCACCTTCCTGCTGACCGGCTACCAGTTCTCCACCACCTTCCTGGCCATCCTGGCGGTGAGCCTGGTGTGGGGCGGCGTGTGGGCGCCGACCATGGCGCTCTATGACGGCATCCTGGTGAACGAGACAAGGGCGCGCGGCTTCAATTATGGCAGCCTGCGCGTCTGGAGTTCAGTGGCTTTCATCTTGGGCACGGTGATCTGCGGCGTGGCCGTCGACCATAACGGCCCGGCCTGGGTGCTCTATGTCGCCTTCGCCGGCATCGTCATGCTCGTGCCGCTCGGCCTGCTGCTGCCGGCGGCCGAAGCAAAGCATCGCGACGTGGCCAAGCACGCCCCCTTCGGCATCCTCGACCTGCTCGCCTCGCGGCCGTTCCTGCTGTTCATGCTGGCCGCCGGCTGCTGCCAGGCGAGCCATGCCGTGCTCTACGGCTTCGGCACGCTGACCTGGCGCGCCGCAGGCCATTCCGACATCACCATCAGTCTCCTGTGGGCTGAGAGCGTCGCCGTCGAGATCCTGCTGATGCTGGGCAGCGGCTGGCTTCTGGCGCGGCTGGGCGCGACCGGCCTGATCGGGCTCGGCCTCGCCTGCGCCATGGTGCGCTGGCTCGGCATGGCCTTCACCACCGAGCTGTGGGCGCTCGTGCTGCTGCAGGCGCTGCATGCCGGCAGCTTCGCCGCCTGCCACCTCGGCGCCATGGCCTTCATCCAGCGCGCCCTGCCGGCCACCGGCGCGGCGCTGGGCCAGAGCGTCTACTACGCGCTGGGCACGGGCGCCACGCAGGCGGTGATCTTCCAGCTCGCCGGCGTGCTCTACACGGCGTACGGCCAGAAGGCCTTTCTCGGCATGTTCGTGGTCGCCGCCATCGGCATGGCGGCGCTGGTCGCGCTGGTGCGGATCTGGAAAGGCAGCCTGCTGGTCGGGGCACAGCCCGCCTAGGCCGCTACTTGCCGTGCGCTCCCGCGTGGGCGCAGGTCACGTCGGGGTTCATGTCGGCGAAGGGGCCGCGCGGGTTCGCCTTCCAGGCCCACACGTGCAGTTCGTAGAAGGGATCCAGGCCGTAGCGATTGGGTGCGCCGTTGAAGTTGAAGAGCTGGCCGCCCAGCGAGGCCGGTCCCTTGAAGGTGATGTACTCGACCGCGACCAGCGCCATCCTGCCATCGTCTGTCGGCTCGTACATGACGGCCTGCGGGCGCTTGAGGTCGGGGACGGCGTCCTTCAGGTAATTCGCGTTGACGTAGTGCACACCCATCGCGCCGCCATCGACGCCGCTCGCGCAGGGGATCGGCGCGTAACCCTCGGCAACTGCGACCGATACGTCGTTGAAGCGGGCATTCGCCATCCGCACCTGGTCGACGAGGAGGTCGCGCCCGTTTTCCGCGGACGCGCCACTGGCGGCGACACCCGCCGCAAACAACGACAGGAGAGCCAGCCCGCTGGCGCGTGAAACCACATTCATTTTTTGCTCCTTCACGAGGCATCTTCAGAGGGCGGCAAGCTAAGCGCCGCCGCCCGCGCGCACATCGGAGGAGCTCCCTAATTTGACCTCGGCGCTTCCCTATTTTTCGCCGCTCGCCTTCCAGGCATCGACGATCTCCGCGCCGGTGGCCGGCCAGACACCGGCGTAGTCGAGGATACGGTCGAGCAGCGCGCCCAGCGCCCGGATGCGATGCGGCTGGCCCATCAGCCAGGGGGTGATGGTCAGCGTGAGGATGCGGCCGCTGCCCGTGCTGGCCGCCTCGGCATAGAGGGTCTTGAAGGCACGCAACGCCTGCTCGACGAACTCCGCCGTATCCATGTGCTGCTGGAAGAGCAGCCGCTGGTCGCTGAGATCCCAGGCGAGCGGCATCGCCGTGAGCCCGCCGGCCGACGTCGTCACCGGATAGGGCATGTCGTCGTTGATCCAGTCGGCGACGTAATCGAGCCCCGCCTCCGCCACGAGATCGAGGGTGCGCATCGATTCGGAATGCGCCGGCGAATGCCAGCCGCGGATCTTCGAGGCGAAGGCGCCGCGCAGCGCCGCGACGGCTTGCTTCACCAATGCCCGCTCCTCCGCTTCGGGCATTCCGCCATGATGCAAACGGCCCATGTCGACGCCGGCCGCCGCCGCCTCCCATTGGCTGGCGGCGATCTCCTTGACGAGCGCGGGGTAGCGCGTGGCGACCGCCGCGTTCAGCAGCGCCGTCGCGCGCAATCCGCGCGCATCGAGCGCCCGCATCAGGCGATAGATGCCGATCCGGTTGCCGTAGTCGCGCTGGGTGTAGTCCCAGTAGCTCGGATAGGGGCGATCGACGCCGCCCGGCGCCACGAACGGCTGCCGCGGCATGTCCATCGGGAAATGGCCGACATGGACGGCGACCCAGAGCGCCACCCGCGCCTTGCCCGGCCAGATGGTCGGTTTGGCCTGCGGCAGGTTGCGATGCAGGAAGCGGTCATGATCGAGGCCGCGCCGGCGCCAGGGATAATCGAGATAGTTCGGGATTCCCGGGCCGCTCATCGCCGGCCTCCCGGCGTGCCGGCCGCCAGCCATTTCGAGAAGACGTCGTAGTAATGCTCGGTGTACCAGGCGGCGATCTCGCGCCCCGTGGCCAGCCAGACGCCGTCATGCGCCACGATATGGGCGAGCGCCTCGTCGAGGGCGGCGATGCGTTGCGGCTGGCCGGTGAGGAACGGATGCAGCGGCAGGCACATCACCGTGCCGCTTTCCACGCCCTCGGCATAGAGCTGGTCGAACTGCGCCTTCACCATGGCGGTGTAGCGCTCGACCGGCGTGTTGCGGTTCTGGAACAGCGGCACGTCGTTGACCTCGAGCGAATAGGGCACGCTGATCAGCCGGCCGTTGCGCACCTTGACCGGCATCGGCTGGTCGTCGTGCACCATGTCGAGCGTGTACTTGATGCCCTCTTCGGCCAGCACGTGCTGGGTGGTCTCGTCATTGGTGATGGCCGGCGTCAGCCAGCCGTCGAGCGACTGGCCGCTGTATTTCAGGATGGTCTC
The DNA here is from genome assembly GCA_035485695.1 of Reyranella sp. Lineage (GTDB taxonomy): Bacteria > Pseudomonadota > Alphaproteobacteria > Reyranellales > Reyranellaceae > Reyranella. The sequence goes on from DATHNU010001206.1 coordinate 5,740, forward strand.
GCGGCTGTCGGCGATCACCGCGCGCTGCTGGTCTTCCGACAGGTCGTAGAAATAGCGCGTGTTATAGGTGCCGTGGCTGAACAGCTCCCAGCCGAGCTCGCAACAGCGCTCGATGATCTCGGGGTAATGATCGCAGACCGCGACGTTCAAGGAGACGCTGCCGCGCACGCCGTGCCTGGCCATGGTGTCGGCCATGCGCCAGAAGCCGACCCGGTTGCCATAGTCGCGATGGGAATAGTTGAGCACGTCCGGCACCGGCCGCGGCCACGGCACCTTGCGCGGATTGTCGGGCGGCTCGAGCTCGTAATGCTCGATGTTGGGCGCCAGCCACACGGCGATGCGCGCCCCGCCCGGCCAGGCGATTTTCGGGCGTCCGCTGTACGGTGCGTAGTCGTAATGTCCAGGTTCGGCCAGCATCCCGTCTCCCCTATGATGTCTCGCGACTCAGTCGATCGAACCATAGAGGCCCGTGATGCCGAAGAGAATTGTCGTCCGAGACGCCGAGATCGTCACCATGGATGCGGCGCTGGGCGATTTTCCGCAAGCCGACATCCTGGTCGAGGATGGCAAGATCCGTGCCGTCGGACCGTCGCTGCAAGCGGCGGATGCCGAAGCGATCGACGGCGCGGGCATGATCGCCTTGCCGGGCATCATCGATGCCCACACCTGTCTCTGGCAGACGGTGCTGCGCGGCTACGTGCCCGACCTGTGGCCGGGCACCTATTACTCCGCGCTGCTGCCGCTGCGCAGCCGCTTCACGCCTGAGGACAATTTCAATGCGGCCTATGTCGGCGGCTTCGAGATGCTGTCCTACGGCACCACGACCGTCGTCGACTACTGCCACGACATCCGCAGCCCCGCCTACGCGCCCGCCTCGATCGCCGCGCTCAAGGAAACCGGCATCCGCCACCTCTTCACCTATTCCTTCATGCCGGTTCTGCCGAATGAGTTTGCCCGGCCGGACGACCGCCTGACCGACGGCCGGCGGGTTTACGACAAGTTCCACGATCCGGCCGGCGCCTGACCATCATTGGGTTCGGCATCGATTCCATTGGCGCGCTGGGGCTGGAGAATGGGCTCGAAAAGCAGCTCACCTTTTCGCGCGACCTGAAGGCGCCAAGCTGCATTCACGTGAACGAGACCGGCACAATCAGCCGGCTCCATGCCAGCGGCCTGTTGGGACCGGATCTTCTGGTGATCCACGGCAACCTGATCAGCAACGGCGAGCTCGAGCTGATGGCGAAGGCCCGCATGCCGCTCTGCTTCACCCCGACCGCCGACACGCAGGGCACGCCGGCCGATGTCGTTCGCCGCGCCATCGATCGCGGGGTCGAGGTCGTGTTCGGCTGCGACATCCCCTGTTCCATCGCCTCCGACCCGCTCGGACAATTGCGCGTCATGTTCAACGTCCAGGGTTTTCTCGACGGCGCCATGGAGCGAAGCTTC
>DATHNU010001207.1:0-2390 GCA_035485695.1 Reyranella sp.
GCGTTCGGCCTCGAGATGCAGGGTGTCGCCCGGGCCGAACGCGACAAGCGCGTCGTCGAGACGCTGGAGCTGGTGGGCCTCGGCGCCTTCACGATGCGCTATCCGCGACAGCTTTCGGGCGGCCAGCAGCAGCGCGTGGCGCTTGCGCGCGCGCTGGTCATCCGCCCGCAGATCCTGCTGCTCGACGAACCGCTCAGCAACCTCGACGCCAAGCTGCGCGAGGAGATGCAGATCGAGCTGCGCCAGATCCAGCGCACGGTCGGCACGACCACGATCCTGGTGACGCACGACCAGGCCGAGGCGATGGCGCTTTCCGACCGCATCGTGGTGATGAACCAGGGCCGCGCCGAACAGATCGGCCCGCCGCACGAGGCCTACGAACGGCCGGCGACGGCTTTCGTCGCGAGCTTCCTCGGCAAGGCCAATCTTTTGGACGGCGCCACCGTGCGCCCGGAGAAGATCTCGTTCGCGTCGGCGGGCCTCGCCGGCAAGGTCCGCACGCGCATCTTCCAGGGTAACCACTGGCTCTACCAGGTCGAGACGCCGGATGGCCTGGTGACCGTAATCCGCCAGAACACCGGCGAGGCGATGCCCGGCGAGGGCGATGCGGTGCATCTGGCCTGGGCGCCGATATGAAGGATCATCGTCCCAACGCGTCAGAGGCGCTCTCCTCCGCTGCGCGGCGGAGAGGGATCATGAGCGAGGTCGGTTCACATTGGGATGGCCGGCGGCCATGAAATCCACCCCCTACCTGCTCAGCCTCCCGGCATTGCTGCTGTTCGCGGTCGTCGTGATCGTGCCGCTCGGCATGACGGTGCTGCTCTCGTTCCACGATTGGGGCCAGTACAAGGGCATCGAGCCGGTTTTCATCCTGAAGAACTGGCGCGAGGTCCTGACCGACTCGTACTACCTGGAAATGTTCGGGCGGACCTTCCGCATCGCCCTGTTCGTCACCGTGTTGACCGCGGTGTTCGGTGCGCCCGAGGCCTACATCCTGAACCGTATGAAGAGTCCGTGGCGCGGTATCTTCCTGCTGGTGATCCTGGGCCCGCTGCTGATCTCGGTCGTGGCGCGCACCCTGGGCTGGGCGCTGCTGTTCGGCGGCAATAGCGGCCTGATCAACAAAGCACTGATCTCGTGGGGACTCATTTCCGCACCGCTGCCCTTCATGTTCACCGAGACCGGCATGGTGGTGGCGCTGGCGCATGTACTGATGCCCTATATGGTGCTGGCGGTATGGGCGGCCCTGCAGCGGCTCGACCCGCAGGTCGAGAACGCGGCCGTGGCGCTGGGGGCGGGGCCGTTCACCGTGCTGCGTCGCATCGTGCTGCCCCAGGTTATGCCCGGCATCCTCTCCGGCGCCATCATCGTGTTCGCGCTGGCCGCCAGCGCCTTCGCCACGCCCGCCATCATCGGCGGTCGCCGGCTCAAGGTCGCCGCCACGCTCGCCTACGACGAGTTTTTGAACACGCTAAACTGGCCGCTGGGCGCGGCGGTGGCCGTGCTGCTGCTGGTGGCGCTGGTCGTGATCGTGGTCGGCGCCAGCCGGCTGGTCGAACGCCGCTATGCGCAGGTGTTCGGATGAGCCGCCCCTCATGAGCCGCAACAGTCCTCTGGCGCTTTGCTATCACGCGCTGTTCACAGCCTTCATGCTGGCGCCGATCCTGGTCGTCTGTTTCGTCGCCTTCACGCCCGAGGGCTATCTCTCGTTCCCGACCGACCGCTGGTCGCTGCGCTGGTTCTACGCCATCGGCCGCTATCCCGAGTTCATCTCGGCCTTCTGGCGAAGCCTGTTGCTGGGCGCGCTGTCTTCGGCCCTCGCTGTCGCGATCTCAGTGCCGGCGGCGCTGGCCATCGCGCGCCATCGTTTCCGTGGTCGCGAGGCGATGACGACGCTTTTCATGTCGCCGCTCATGATCCCGCACGTCGTGTTGGGTATCGCCTTCCTGCGCTTCTTCACCGAGGTCGGTCTGGGCGGGACCTTCGTCGGGCTGGTGCTGGCGCATATCGTGATCGTGCTGCCCTTCGCGTTGCGCCTCACCCTGGCATCGGCGGTCGGGCTCGACCGCGCCCTCGAGCATGCCGCCCTGTCGCTCGGCGCCTCGGAATGGACGGTGTTGAAGCGTATCACCCTGCCGCTGGTCCTGCCGGGCCTGGTGAGCGGCTGGGCGCTCGCTTTCATCAACTCGTTCGACGAGGTTACCATGACGGTGTTCATCGCCGCCCCCGGAACCGAAACCCTGCCCGTACGCATGTTCCTCTACATCCAGGACAATATCGATCCGCTGGTGACCTCCGTCTCGGCCTGCGTGATCGCCGTCACGGTGCTGGCGCTGGTGGCGCTCGACCGCGCCTACGGACTGGAACGGCTGCTGGTCGGAAGGAGCGAC
>DATHNU010001208.1:0-10647 GCA_035485695.1 Reyranella sp.
ACGACCACATCACCGGCGTTTTAAGCGAGCACCAGGGCGGCCGCTTCCTCGATATCAAGCCCGCCGGCATCCGGGTGCGCGGCCGTCGCTCGACGCCGGGCCGCTATTTCCAGGTCGCCGAGCCCGGCCTGGGCTGGGGCGGCACCAATGTCAGCGACCCGCTGGAGATCATCGAGAAGATCGATCCCAAGCAGGCCTGGCCCGGACTGAAGCTCCTGATGGTCTCGACCACGGGCGAGCATTCGGCGTGGTTCGAGCTCGACCGGGACCTGAAGCCGCAGCCCGCCGCGATGCCCGCGGCGGTGCGCCATGTCGTCGATCGCATCGCCGAGAATTGCGAGCCGGCGCTTTGCACCGTGCTGTTCATGGCCGGCGCCGGCGGCTCGCTGCGCGCCGGCGTCACCGAAAATCCCGTGCGACTGACGCGCTCGGTGCGCGACACCCTGACCAAGGTCACCCTGGGCGGTGTGCCGGCCTATGTCTGGCCGGGCGGCGGCATCACCCTGATGGTCGACGTGGCGCGCATGCCGGAGAAATCCTTCGGCTATGTGCCGACACCGGCGCTGGTGGCGCCCATCGAATTCACCCTGCGCGCCGACGACTATGCGGCGCTGGGTGGCTACGCCTCGCGCGCCGTCTCGCTCGACGATGTGCTGCGCGCGCACAAGGTGCGCGTCGACGAGGGCGAGACGTGAGCGCCGTCGCCGCCCGACTGGCCGACGGCAGGCTGCACCTGCAGCACGGACCGATCGACCTCATCGTCGAGGCATTTGGCGCGGCGGACGAGGTCGAACGTAGCTACAGTCAGGCCGTCAAGCGTTTCGACGACATCTTGCAGACCCTGGTGCGTGAGTTGCCGACCCTGCGTCGCTCCGTGACCGACGCCTATCCGCTGTTGCACGGACCGGTGGCGCGTCGCATGGCCGAGGCCGTGTGGCCGCACCGCGCCATCTACATCACGCCCATGGCCGCCGTCGCGGGCGCCGTTGCGGACGAGATGCTGCAGGCGCTTGTCAAGGACCGCAGGCTCGACAAGGCCTATGTGAACGACGGCGGCGACATCGCCATCCATCTCACGCCCGGCCATGAACTGCGTGCAGGGATCTTTGCGGCTGCGCTCGACGGCGTGGCGCGCCTTACCTACGACCGTCCGGTGCGCGGCATCGCGACCTCGGGCCGCGGCGGGCGCTCCTTCTCCCTCGGCATTGCCGACACGGCGACGGTGCTGGCCGCGACGGCCGCTGCTGCCGACGCGGCGGCGACCCTGATCGCCAACGCGGTGAACGTCGAGCATGTGGCCATCGAACGCCGGCCGGCGCGCGACCTCGATCCCGACAGTGATCTTGGCGATCTCCCGGTGACGGTCGCCGTCGGCGCTCTGCCGCCGGCTCTCGTCGAGGAGGCATTGGATCGAGGTGCGATCGAAGCACGACGCCTCAGGCTCTGCGGCCTGATCGATGGCGCCGCTCTGTCCTTGCAAGGACGCTGGCGGATCGATGCGCAATCTAGCCTTGAACCTATTAAAGCGACTGCGGGACTATCGCATATGGCGACTCCCTGTCGTCTCGACCGCTCGGGCCTGCGGCCCTCGGTCGAGACGACGAAAATAGGCGATAGCCCTGGGCTGGACAGGAGCGTGAGTTGAGCAAGGACACGTCTTTCGACCTCGAAGAGAGGGAAGAGAAGCTGGCGGCGTTGCGCGCTGCTCTGGACGACGGTGAAGCCAGCGGTGTCGCCGCGCCCTTCGATTTCGAGGCGTTCATCGCCGAGAAGCGTCAACATCACCGAAAGCGGTAATTGGCGGATGGAAGCCGGCGGCACGGCACTTGCTCAGGCGAGGATGGGATGAGTGATCCCCTGAAGGAGGCGATGGCCGTGCTCGATGCATACATGGCTGGCCTAAATCGTGGCGATGAAGCAGCCGTCAACGCGGCCTGCAATTTTCCGCATGTGCGGCTGGCGGGCGGCAAGGTCGTCGTTTGGCCGAATCACGGCGACTACAAGCTCGCGGATTTTGTGGCGCGGGCCGGCGATGGCTGGGCGCGGAGCCAGTGGGACGAGCGCACGCCCATCCATGTCGGGTCCGACAAGGTGCATCTGAAGGTGGCGTTCAGCCGTTGGCGGGCAGATGGATCGCTGATCGGCCGCTTCGAGACGATTTACATCGTGACCCTTCAGGATGGTCATTGGGGAATGCAGGCGCGCTCTTCTTTCGCGTCCTGAAAGCCTGTCGTTTTTGGGCCGGGCTCGCTAGGGTCCGGCAGGGGAAGCTTCATGGAGGGGATATCATGCTGACGCGCAACAAATTGCTCGCCGGCGCCGCGGCGCTGGTCGCGCTGGCCCTGGTCGGGCCGGCAGCCGCGCAGGCGCCGATCAAGCTGGGCGAGCTCAACAGCTACAAGGTCTTTCCGGCTTTCCTCGAACCCTACAAGAAGGGCTGGGAGCTGGCGGTCGAGGAGGTCAATGCGGCGGGCGGTGTGCTCGGCCGTAAGATCGAGGTCGTGAGCCGCGACGACAACGGGAATCCGGGCGACGCCGTGCGCGTCGCCGAGGAGCTTCTGAGCCGCGAGGGCGCCTCGATCCTGATCGGCACCTTCCCGTCCAACGTGGGCCTGGCGGTCGCCGACTTCGCCAAGCAGCGCAAGGTGCTGTTCATCGCCGCCGAGCCGCTCACCGATAAGATCGTGTGGGACGCCGGCAACGCCTACACCTTCCGCCTGCGCACCTCGACCTACATGCAGACGGCGATGCTGATTCCCGATGCCGTCAAGCTCAAGAAGAAGCGCTGGGCCATCGTCTATCCCAACTACGAGTACGGCCAGTCGGCGACGGCGGCCTTCAAGAAGCTGATGAAGGAGAAGCAGCCAGACGTCGAGTTCGTCACCGAGCAGGCGACGCCGCTCGGCAAGATCGACGGCGGCGCGGTGGCGCAGGCGCTGGCCGATGCCAAGCCCGACGCGATCTTCTCCTCGCTGTTCGGTCCCGACCTCGCCAAGTTCGTGCGTGAGGGCCAGCAGCGCGGCATCTTCAAGGGCGTGGAAGTGTTCAACCTGCTGGCCGGCGAGCCCGAATATCTCGACCCGTTGAAGGAGGAGACGCCCGACGGCTGGTACGTCACCGGCTATCCGTGGAGCGAGCTCAAGACGCCGGAGCACACCAAGTTCCTCAACGCCTACCAGGCCAAGTACAAGGACTACCCGCGGCTGGGTTCGGTGGTCGGCTATTCGACCGTGATGTCGGCGGTCGCGGCCATCAAGAAGGCGGGCTCGCTCGACCAGGACAAGCTGATTGCAGCGGCCAGCGGGCTGAAAGTCCTGACGCCGTTCGGCGAGGTCGAGTACCGGCCGATCGACCATCAGTCGACCATGGGCGCCTATGTCGGCCGCCTGGGCGTCAAGGACGGCAAGGGCTACATGAAGGAATGGCGCTTCGTCGACGGCAAGGATGCGCTGCCGAGCGATGCGGAAGTGAAGGCGATGAGGCCGGCCAATTGATCATCGCTGGGGGCGCGCCACTCCAGTGGCGCGATCATGAATCATGAGAAGACGCGCCACTGGAGTGGCGCTCCCCCAGCCCTGACGTGACCTTCGCCAGCATCATTATCCAACTCCTGAACGGGCTGGCCGCCGCGTCGTCGTTGTTCCTGGTGTCGGCCGGCCTGTCACTGATCTTCGGCGTGACGCGGATCGTTAATTTCGCGCACGGCTCGCTCTACATGCTGGGCCTCTATGGCGCCTACACGCTGATCGAGGTCCTGGGCCGCACGCCGCTCGGCTTCTGGAGCGCGGTCGTGCTGGCGGCGCTCGCGGTCGGGCTGGTCGGCGTCCTGATCGAAGTGCTGGTGCTGCGGCGCATCTACAAGGCGCCGGAGCTCTTCCAGTTGCTGGCGACCTTCGCGGTCGTGCTGATCATCAAGGACATCGCCCTCTGGACCTGGGGCGCCGAGGATCTGGTCGGCCCGCGCGCGCCCGGCCTCTCCATGGCGATAGAAATCCTGGATCGCCGCATCCCGGCTTACGACCTGCTGCTGATCGTCATCGGCCCGGTGGTGCTGTTGGCGATGTGGCTCCTGCTCAGCCGCACGCGCTGGGGCGCCCTGGTGCGCGCAGCCACCCAGGACCGCGAGATGGTGGGCGCACTGGGCGTCGATCAGGCCAAGCTCTTCACCTCGGTGTTTTTCGCCGGCGCCGTGCTGGCCGGGCTGGGCGGCGCGCTGCAGATCCCGCGCGAGCCCGCCAACCTCGATCTCGATCTCGCCGTCATCGCCGACGCCTTCGTCGTCACCGTCGTGGGCGGGCTGGGCAGCATCGGCGGCGCGTTCCTGGCCGCCATCCTGATCGGCGTCGCCAAGGCCTTCTGCATCGGCGTCGGCACGGTGCAGTGGTTCGGCGAGGACATCGTCTTCTCCAAGCTCACCCTGGTGGTCGAGTTCCTGATCATGGCGCTGGTGCTGGTGGTGCGACCCTTCGGCCTTTTAGGCAAGCCGCAGGCGGTTCTCCGACTCGCGGCCGACCCGGCGCCGCCAATCAAGGCGCCGTCCTGGACCTTCGCGCTGATCTGGTTGGCTTTGCTGCTGGCCGTGCCGCTGCTGGCCGACCGCTACGTCACCATCCTGCTGACCGACATCGTCTGCTTCGCCCTGTTTGCCGTCAGCCTGCACTTCATCATGGGCCCGGCCGGCATGGTGTCGTTCGGCCACGCCGCCTATTTCGGCCTGGGCGCCTATGCGGCCGGCCTGCTGCTAAAACGCTTCGGCCTGCCGATGGAAGCGGCGCTAGTCCTGGCGCCGCTCGCCGCCGGCGCCTTTGCCGTGGTCTATGGCTGGTTCTGCGTGCGCCTCTCCGGCGTCTATCTCGCCATGCTGACTTTGGCCTTCGCGCAGATCACCTGGTCGATCGTCTTTCAGTGGGATTCCTTCACCGGCGGCAGCAACGGCCTGTTCGGCATCTGGCCGTCGGCGTGGCTCGCCGGCAAGACTATCTACTACTACCTGGCGCTCATCCTCTGCGGCGCCGGCATCGCGCTCTTGTGGCGCGTGCTGTTCTCGCCGTTCGGCTACGCCCTGCGCGCCGGCCGCGACTCGCCGTTGCGCGCCGAGGCGATCGGCATCGACGTGCGCGGCTTCCAGTGGGCCGCCTTCGTGCTGGCCGGCGTGGCGGCCGGCCTGGCCGGCGCCGTCTACGCCTTCTCCAAGGGCAGCATCTCGCCCTCGGCCATCTCCATCGCCCAGTCGACCGACGGCCTGGTCATGGTGCTGCTGGGCGGTGTCGAGACCTTGACCGGTCCAGTCGTCGGCGCGGCGATCTTCACCTGGCTGCGCGACGAGGTCGCCCGCCGCACCGAATTCTGGCGGGCCGTTCTGGGCGCGGTGATCCTGTTGATCGTTCTGATCTTCCCGCAGGGCCTCGTGGGCGGCCTCAAGGCGCTCACGATTCGCTGGCGCGAGGGAGGCACATGACCGCTGTCCTGCAGGTTGAGGGGCTGCACAAGACATTCGGCGGCGTCCAGGCCGTGGCCGACGTCTCCTTCGCCGTCGATGCTGGCGAGCTTTTGGCGCTGATCGGCCCCAACGGCGCCGGCAAGAGCACCTGCTTCAACATGCTGAACGGCCAGCTCGCGCCCGACGCCGGCATCGTGCGGCTGGGCGGCCGCGATATCGTCGGGCTGAGGCCGCGCGCCGTCTGGCGGCTTGGCGTGGGCCGCACCTTCCAGATCACCGCGACCTTCGCCTCGCTCAGCGTGCGCGAGAACGTACAGATGGCGCTCTATTCGCACGCCGGCCGGCTGCGTTCGCTGCTGTCGCGCTTCGGCGCGGCTTTCAAGGCGGAGGCGGATTCGCTGCTGGACCAGGTCGGCATGCTCGACCAGGCCGAGCGGACCTGCGGAGTGCTGGCCTATGGCGACCTGAAGAGGGTCGAGCTCGCCATGGCGCTCGCCAACCAGCCGCGATTGCTGCTGATGGACGAGCCCACCGCCGGCATGGCGCCCAAGGAGCGGATCGAATTGATGGCGCTGACCGCCCGGCTGGCACGGGCGCGCAACATCGCCGTGCTGTTCACCGAGCACGACATGGACGTGGTCTTCGGTCAGGCCGACCGCATCATCGTGCTCGACCGCGGCCAGCTGATCGCCGGCGGCACGCCTGAAGAGGTGCGCGCCAACCCGAATGTCCGCGCCGTCTATCTCGGGAGCGTCCATTGATTTCTTTGCTGGGAGCGCGCCACTCCAGTGGCGCTCATGTGCATGCCGGACGAAAGATTGCGCCACTGGAGTGGCGCGCTCCCAGCAATGAGCACGCATGCTCCTCGTAAACGACCTGCACGCCTATTACGGCCGCGCCCACATCCTGCACGGCGTCTCGCTGCAGGCGGCGGCGGGTGAGGTCGTGGCCCTGCTCGGCCGCAACGGCGCCGGCAAGTCGACGGCCATGAAGGCGATCATGGGGCTGGTCCCGCCGGCCAAGGGCGAAGTGAGCTTCGCCGGCCGGCGCATCGAACGCCTGCCACCCTATCGCATCGCCCGGCTGGGTTTGGGCTACGTACCGGAAGAACGCCGCATCTTCACCGAGCTCACGGTGCTCGAGAATCTCGAGGTTGGCCGCCAGCCAGCGCGCGACGGCGCGCCGGCCTGGAGCGAGGACAGGCTGTTCGCGCTCTTTCCCAACCTCGCCGGGCTGCGCGCGCGGACGGGTGGGCGCATGTCGGGCGGCGAACAGCAGATGCTCACCATCGCCCGCACCCTGATGGGCAACCCGCGCTGCGTGCTGCTCGACGAGCCGTCGGAAGGCCTGGCGCCCATTATCGTCGAGCAGATGGCCCACTCGATCCGGGCGCTCAAAGGCGAGGGGCTGTGCGTGCTCCTCTCCGAGCAGAACCTGCATTTCTCCCAAGCCGTGGCCGACCGCGCCTACATCATCGAAAAAGGCCAGATCCGCTTCGGCGGGTCGATGGCCGAATTGACGGCCGACGCCTCCCTCCGCGAACAGTATCTTTCGGTTTGATAATGTTCCGCTCGAACATCCCGAATGGTCATTGCTGGGGGCGCGCCACTCCAGTGGCGCGTCTTCTGGGAGCGCGGACCTCCAGGTCCGCTCGGATTCATGATGCGGGCCTGGAGGCCCGCGCTCCGGTAAGACATGACGCGCCACTGGAGTGGCGCGCCCCCAGCGAAGACCCATTTCATCGAAACAGAGATTAGTCATGGCATTGCGCACGCTCACCGTCGGCATCGATGTCGGCGGCACCTTCACCGATCTTCTGGCGATCGATCTGCGCTCCAACGAGGTCAAGCTCGCCAAGGTGCCGACCACCATCGACAACCAGGCGATCGGCTTCATGGCGGCGCTTGCCGCTGCCGGCGCCGATCCCGCGATCGTGCAGGCCATCGTCCATGGCACGACCACGACCACCAACGCCCTGCTCGAACGCAAGATCGCCAAGGTCGGGCTTATAACCACCAAGGGCTTCCGCGACGTGCTGGAGCTCGGCCGCCGCACAAGGCCGCAGCCCTATGGCATGCGTGGCACTTTCCGGCCCTTGATCGAGCGCGAATACCGTTTGGAAGTGCCGGAACGCATGGATGCCGACGGCAAGGTGCTGACGCCGCTCGACGAGGCGGCCGTGGCCGAGGCGGCCAAGAAGCTGCTGGCGCTGGGCTGCGAAGCCGTCGTGGTCCACTTCCTGCACAGCTATATCAATCCGACGCATGAGCGCCGCGCCGCCGAGATCGTGCACGCGCTGTGGCCCAACGGCTACATCACGGCGGGTCATGCCATCCTGTCGGAGTATCGCGAGTACGAGCGCGGCGTGACGGCAGCGGTCAATGCGTCGGTGCAGCCCGTGCTCGACCGCTATCTCACGCGCCTGCGCCTCGAACTGATGGGCAAGGGCTTCGACCGCGACATCCTGGTGATGCAGGGCAATGGCGGCACGACGTCTTCGCAGTTCGTCTCGCTGGCGGCGGTGAACACGGTGATGTCGGGCCCGGCCTCGGGCGTGATGGCGGCAGCCTATACCGGCCGCGCCTCGGGTCATCCGAACCTCATCACTTACGACATGGGCGGCACCTCGACCGATGTCGGCCTGATCGAGGATGCCGTGCCCCAGGTCTCGGGCGAGCTCGAGCTGGAATACGCCATGCCCATCCATGTGCCGATGGTCGACGTGCACACGATCGGCGCCGGCGGCGGCTCGATCGCCTCGGTCGATGCCGCCGGCATGCTGCGGGTCGGGCCGGAGAGCGCCGGCGCGCGTCCGGGTCCGATCTGCTACGGCCGCGGCGGCACCGAACCCACCATCACCGACGCCAACCTGATCCTGGGCCGGCTCAATCCCGATCGCCTGCTGGGCGTCGACCATCCGGTGACCCTGGATCACGTGCGCGGGCTGATCGAGGAGAAGGTCGGCAAGCCGCTCGGCCTCGACGCCGATGCGGCGGCCGCCGCCATCCTGCGCATCGCCAATGACCGCATGGCCGGCGCCATGCGGCTGGTATCGCTGTCGCGCGGCCACGATCCGCGCGACTTCGCGCTGTTCGCCTTCGGCGGTGCGGGGCCGCTGCACGCGACGGCCCTGGCGCGCGAACTGTCCATTCCGACCGTGCTGGTGCCGGCGCGCCCCGGCATCACCAATGCGCTGGGCTGCGTCGTGGCCGACCTGCGCCACGACTATGTGCGCACCGTGAACAAGCCGCTGTCGGCGCTCGATGATGCGACGATTGCCGGCATCTATGCCGAGCAGGCCAACCACGGCAATGCGACGATTCAGAAGGAAGGCGTGCCGGTGCGCGAATTGCGGCGTGTGCTGAGCGCCGACATGCAGTTCCAGGGCCAGAGCCATATCCTCTCGGTCGGCGTCGAGCGCGCCGACATCGGCGTCGAGGGCCTGCGCCAGGCCTTTGCCACGGCCTATGATCGCCGCTTCGGCATCGAGCTCGCGGAAATCCCGCCGGTCCTGGTCAATCTGCACACCGCGGTAATCGGCGTGCGACCGGAAATCTCGCTCGCTGCCCTCGCCGCGACCGAGCGTGCGCCCACGCTCAAGGCTGCGCAGGTCGGCGAGCGTCGCGTGTGGTTCACCGACGGCTGGCGGCAAACACCGGTCTATGCCCGCGAGAAGCTGCCGCTCGATGCCACGTTCGAGGGGCCGGCGATCCTGGAACAGCTCGACTGCACGACCGTCGTCGAACCGGGCGACAAGGTCACCCAGGACAAGCTCGGCAATCTGCTGATCAATGTTTGAAGCGGCCAACAAACATCTCGCCCTGGCGATCGCATGTATCCCCACCCGTCGTCTCGACCGGAGCGCCCCTCGACTTCGCTCGGGGTAAACTCCACGCGGAGCGGAGAGACCTTTTTTCAACGATAAGCGGCTTATTGTTGAAGAAAGGTCTCTCCGCTCGGGACGGAGCCTGCCCCGAGCGAAGTCGAGGGGCCCTCGGTCGAGACGACGGAATTGGCCGCATGCGATAGCCCTGCTCACCATGAGGAGCGCGCTACCCTGGGGCGCTCCGCCTGAGGCGGACGCCTAAGCCGAAGCCGGCAGCGGCAGGTCGAGCGTCGTGGTGCGGCGCATCTCGCGGCGGTGAGCCTGGTCATCGAACGGCCGGGCGCGATGCATGGTGCAGCGATTGTCCCAGATCACGAAATCATGCGGCCGCCAGACGTGGCGATAGATGAAGTGCGGCTGCGTCGCATGGTCGGTCAGGTCGTGCAGCAGCAGCCGGCCCTCCGGCACCTGCCAGTCGACGACATGGGCGGCGTGCGAGGCGAGATAGAGCGCGCGGCGGCCGGAGCCCGGGATGGTGCGCACCAGCGGATGGACGGCGCCCTTCAGCTTGTCCTGCTCGTCCGCGCTGAAGTCGAAGCCCAGCACGTGGCGCGAATAGACGATGGAATGATAAACGCGCAACCCTTCGATCGAGGCGCGGGTTTCCGCGTCGAGCGCATCATAGGCGGCGCGCATGTCGGCGAATTCCGTATCGGCGCGCACCGGGGGCACCACCCGCGCCGACAGCATCGAGTAGCGGCCCGGCGGATCGACGAACGATGCATCCGTGTGCCACAGGCGGTTGGCGACCGAGGAGGCGCGCATGCGGTTGCTCGCGTCGCGAATCTTGCCGTCCCGGTCGACGTTGGAGACGTCGGCCAGGGCCTCGTTGCCGAACCGGTTGCTGCCGATGGCCGAGGAGGACGTCCGGGCATGCAGCGTGCCGTCGAAACGCTGGGCGAAGTCGAGCTGCTCTTCGTTGGTGAAATCCTGGTCGCGGAACACCAGCACAGCGTACTTGTCCATGCCGTCGCGGATCGCTTCCAGCGAGGAGCGATCATGCACCTTGCGCAGGTCGATCGCGGCCACTTCGCCGGCGAACACGGGCGTGAGCGGCGTGATGGTGACGGTCATGAGGTGCTCCCTGCCTGGAGAACGAGGTGGTCATCCCGATTGAAGATAAACCTAATTGGCTCGTATTTTGAAGGTCTCGTTATCGGGTCGGACGCCGAGACGTTGGAGGATGGTGAGGCGGCGACTATTGCGCTCGCATTGCACTACTCCACGCAGCGCGAGGTTCCGTCCGCACGAGCGGAGGCCGATTCAAGCAAGGGAAAGCCGATGGCGACATCACTCTACGACCTCAGCGTGCCGACCTTCC
>DATHNU010001209.1:0-10376 GCA_035485695.1 Reyranella sp.
GTGCTCTTGCCGGCACCGGTCGGGCCGACAAAAGCCACCTTCGTCCCAGCCGGCACTTTCAGCGAGAAATGCACCAGCGCCGGACGCCTGCCGTCGTAGGAGAAATTGATGTCGTCGAACTCGACGTCGCCCCGGGCGCGGCCGATGTCCTTGCCGTGCGGGTTGTCCGGCACCGTCGACTGGGAATCGAGGACACGGAAAAAATCTGCCAGGACCGGCATCTGGAAAAAGATGCGGCTCACGAAGCCGGAAGCCTGGTCCATGCGGCTGATCAGCATTGTGGCGAAGCCCATGAAGCTCACGATCTCGCCGACGGTCGCCTCACCCTTGGTGTAGAGCCAGGTGCCGAGCACGAAGATCAGGATCACGGTGATGGTCGAGGCGGCGCGCGTCATGACCGTCAGCAGCGCCCACCAGTTCAGGACCGGGAACTGCGCGGCCAGCGTCTCCTGCATGATGCCGTGCATCTCGCGGGTTTCGTGCGTCAGCCGTACGAAGCTCTGGATGAGGCTGATGTTGCCCAGCGCGTCGCCGGCGCGGCTGGCCAGCTCACTGCGCAAGTCCTCGACCTCCTGCTGAAGGCGATCGGTGCGGCTCACCACAAAGATATTGGCGGCCGCGAAGAACAGGATAAGGACCACCAGCAGCACGCCCAGTCGCCAGTTCATGAGCAGGCTGAGCGGCAACATGATGAACAGGGCGACGAAGGTGGCGAGGTTCTCACGGAAGAACGACAGCCAGATGGCGAACAGATCGTCGACGCCGGTCAGCATGACCTTGATCAGGCGACCGGAATGCTGCGAGCTGTGGAACGAAAAGGGCAGCAGCAGGACGTGCTCGAAGAAATTGGCCATCGCGCCCAGTCGCCGCCGATGGGCCATGCGGTCGGCCTGCAGGGAAACCACGATGTTGGCCACAATGCCGCCGACGCCGACCACCGCCCACAGCCCGAGTAGCTGGCGGGCGTCACTCCACAACATCTCGGTCGTCTTGTCCTTGGCGGTGGCGAGAAGATCCACCACCTTGCCGAACAGTACGGGCTCGTAGAACTGCAGCGCGGCCACCGCGACGTTGGTGAGCGCAAGCATGATCGCGAGCCCGCGCTCGGCGCGCAGCAACCCGATGACCCGACCGTAAACGCGGAAGAACTCCATTCGATCCCGTCAGCCGGTCCCCGCCATGTCGTCCTGAGTCGCGCGGATCTGATCCGCGCTGAAGCGAAGGACCTCATGGCCGCTTGCCACGGGCATGAGATCCTTCGTTCCGCTCAGGATGACAGGCGGGTCTATGACCATGCCTAGCTCGCTTGCTGGTCGCCGAGGAAACGTTCGACGGTGCGCACGAAGAAGCTGACGCCGAACGGGATGGCCATGTCGTTGAAGTCGTAGCGCGAGTTGTGCAGGCTGACTGCGTCGGCGCCGCCGCCGTTGCCCAGCCACACCATGGCGCCCGGCACGCGCTCCAGCATGTAGGAGAAGTCCTCGGCGCCCATGCTGGGCCGCGTCTTGTCGGACACCGCATGCTCGCCGCAGACGCTGGCCGCGACGTCGATGGCAAAGCGCGCGCGCTCGACGTCGTTCACCGTCGGCGGATAGCCCGGCCTGTGCTCGATCTCGATCTTGACGCCGTGCATCTGCTCGGCGCCGCGGCAGATCTCCTCGATGCGGCGCTTCACCAGCGCGCGGTTTTCCGGCGTCGTGGTGCGCGTCGTGCCGCCGATATGCACGTCGGTCGGAATGACATTGTAGGCCGAGCCGGCCTTGAAGAAGCCGACCGTCACGACCGTCGAGTCGATCGGGTCGATGTTGCGGCTGACGATGGTCTGCAGGCCCATCACGATATTGGCGCCCGCCACCATCGGATCGATGGTGAGATGCGGGTGCGCGGCATGACCGCCCTTGCCGGTGATGCGGATGTCCCAGCGGTCGGCGGCGGCCAGCAGTGGGCCGCCCTTTGTGACGATGTGGCCGAGCGGGATACCGGGCTTGTTGTGGATGGCGAACACGGCATCGCAGGGGAATTTGTCGAACAGGCCGTCCTTGATCATCTCGGCCGCTCCGCCGCCGCCCTCCTCGGCCGGCTGGAAGATGAAATGCACGGCGCCCTCGAAGTCGCGCTTTTCGCTTAAAACCTTGGCGGCGCCCAGCAGCATGGCGGTGTGGCCGTCATGGCCGCAGGCATGCATACGGCCGGGATTCTGCGAGCGGTGCTCGAAATCGTTGGTTTCGTCCATCGGCAGGCAGTCCATGTCGGCGCGCAATCCAATCGACTTCAACGAATTGCCCTTGCGCAAAGTTCCCACCAGGCCGGTCTTGCCCAGCCCGCGCGTCACTTCGAGGCCCCACTCCTGCAGCTTGGCGGCGACGATGTCGGAGGTCCGGTTTTCCTCGTAGGCCAGCTCGGGATGGGCGTGGATGTCACGGCGGATGGCGGCAATCTCGCTCTGGATTTCAAGCGCTCGAGGAAGAACAGGCATCTGGTACTCCGGTTGGATCAGCGGGCATCTTAGCCCAAAGTGGCACGATGTTGTCTCTGCAGGATGTCGAAGACGCGGCCGCCATTGTGTACGCCGCCATGCCGCCCACCCCGCAATACGCCTGGCCGCTGCTCGCCAAGCGCACCGGATGCGAAGTCTGGGTGAAGCACGAGAACCACACGCCGATCGGCGCCTTCAAGGTGCGCGGCGGGCTGGTCTATATGGAACAGCTGAGTCGGGAACCCACCCGTGTGAAGGGTGTGGTCAGCGCCACACGGGGCAACCACGGCCAGAGCATCGCGCTCGCCGCGGCCAAGGCCGGCATCGCCACCACCATCGTCGTGCCGCAGGGCAATTCCGTGGAGAAGAACGCGGCCATGCGGGCATTTGGCGCGGAACTCATCGAGGCGGGCCATGATTTCGATGCCGCGCGCGACACCGCCGTCAGGCTTGCCTGCGAGCGCGGGCTGGTCATGGTGCCGTCGTTCCACCGCGACCTGGTGCGCGGCGTGGCGACCTATGCGCTGGAACTGTTTCGCGCCGCCCCGCCGCTCGACACGGTCTATGTGCCGATCGGGCTGGGTTCGGGCATTTGCGGCGTGATCGCCATGCGCGATGCGCTCA
The DNA here is from genome assembly GCA_035485695.1 of Reyranella sp. Taxonomy (GTDB): domain Bacteria; phylum Pseudomonadota; class Alphaproteobacteria; order Reyranellales; family Reyranellaceae; genus Reyranella. Next base: position 3,101 of record DATHNU010001209.1, read on the forward strand.
GCCCCTCGACCAGGGTGGTGGGCGTGGTCTCGACCGAGGCGCCGGCCTATGCGCTGTCCTTCGCGGCCGGCAAGGTCTTGGCCACCAACAGCGCCGACACCATGGCCGACGGCATGGCCGTGCGCGGCCCCGACGCCGAGGCGCTCACGGTCATCCTGAAGGGCGCCGACCGCATCGTTCAGGTGAGCGACGCGGAGATCGCCGCCGCCATGCGCGCTTATTACGAGGACACGCATCAACTCACGGAAGGCGCCGGGGCTGCTTCCCTCGCCGCCTTGCTGCAGGAGCGCGAGCGCCTGGCGGGCAAGCGGGTCGGGCTGATCCTGAGTGGCGGCAATATCGACCGGCCGCTCTATTTGCGGACTCTCGCCGGAGCCTGAGGCGCCGCCGACGTTCGAGGAACCGGTGCCCAGGCCAGATCGCTCTTCACCGCCTGCATGATGAAGGACGAGCGCGTGCCGCGGACACCCGGCATGCGCAGCAATGCCTTCAGGGCGAAGTCGCTGAAGCTCGCGAGATCGGTCGCCAGAACGTGCAGCAGGAAATCCATGTCGCCCGTAACGGCATAGCAGGCCACCACCTCGGGCCGGGCGCGGATCGCCGATTCGAACGCCTCCACGGTCTTCTCCGAATGATCGTCGAGCGTCACCTGCACCAGCGCCTGCAGGCCGAGCCCGACCGCCAGCGGCGACACCAGGGCGGCGTAGCGTGTGATGATGCCTTCCTCTTCCAGCCGCTTCACCCGCCGCTGGCAGGGTGTGGCCGACAGCCCGACCTTGTCGGCGAGATCGACGATGGGCAGACGCCCGTCGGCCTGCAGGGCGGCGACAATGCGTCTGTCTATGTCGTCTAGCTCGATCATGGTGTTTTCCACCTATCATGCGTCTATTCGTGGAGAATATCACTAAAACAGGCCAGTCGACAGCCCAACTTCGCCGGGATTCCCTAGGGCCCTCGTCTCCATATTCTGGGCATGAACAAAGCCCCTCTCGAGAACCTGCGCGGCGATTACACCGGCATGGCGCCGGACTGGACAGTCGCGCAGCATGTCGACCTCTATTCCGATGAAGACCAAGAGGTCTGGCGGCGGCTGCTCGAGCGCCAGAGTGGCCTCGCCCGCAAGTATGCCTGCGAGGAATTCCTGCAGGGGCTCCGCACGCTCGGCATCGGCGACAGCATCCCCGACTTCGAGTCCGTCAACGCGCGGCTGATGCCGTTGACCGGCTGGCGCATCGTCGGCGTGCCGGGCCTGATCCCCGACGCCGTCTTCTACGATCATCTCGCGAATCGCCGATTTCCAGTAACGGTGTGGATCCGCAGCCGTGCCGAGCTCGACTATCTGGTCGAGCCCGACCTGTTCCACGATTTTTTCGGCCACGTGCCGCTGCTCAGCAACCCGGTGTTCGGCGACTACATGCAGGCCTACGGCCAGCGCGGCGTCGAGGCCGGCTCGAAGATCGACCTGCTGGCGCGGCTCTACTGGTACACGGTCGAGTTCGGCCTGATCCGCACGCCCAAGGGCCTGAAAGCCTACGGTGCGGGCATCCTGTCCTCGGCGGCCGAGGTGAAGCACGCGCTCGAGGACAAGGACGTCGAGCGCCTGCCGTTCGAAGCGATCTCGGTCATGCTGCGGCCCTACGAGATCGACAAGCTGCAGAACACCTATTTCGTGCTCGACGATTTCCACCAGCTCTTCGAGGCGGCGCAGACGCGCCTGGCTTAGTCCGTCGGCTCCACGGAAACGCTGCGCGCGACGCCGTTGTCGTGCTCGGCGGCCGCCTTTACGTCGCCGACCAGAGCGCTCGCGACCATCCTCTGGAAGTGGCCGACCAGGTGCTCCGCGCCGGCGAGGAAGCGGCCTTTGTCAGGGATCCCCGCCCGCAGCCCGCGCTGCACCGAATCGGTCAGCGCATCGTCCTCCTCGCCGACCTGGCGGTTGAATTCGATCAGCTCCTCGACAAATTGCTGGCTCACGCCCGGCCCGAAATACTGCTCCGTGAATCCCTTCGTCGCACTTGGCCCGTTAGGCATCCAGACGTCGATCGACAGATTAGGGAAGCCGGGGTTGATGTTGATCGTCATGTTGGGAAACAGCAGGTGATACTGCGCCTGGGCGACCTCACCGCGCGCATCGTAGATCTTGACCTTGCTCTTTCCCTCCAGCGCCGACTGGCGCACCTGGCCCACCTGGCTGCAGAACCAGCCATGCACGCTGAGATCGTACTTGTCCGGCCGCACGTCGATCGCGGCGCTGAAGCCGGGATGGGCGATGGCGCAGTGGTAGCATTCCAGGAAGTTCTCCAGCATCGTCTTCCAGTTGGCGTTGCCGTCCCACTGGGTACGCGAATGGAGCTGCAGCGTTTCCAGGTCGATGCCGCTCGCGGCGATGATGTCGAGCACCTTGCCGTAATGCCTGGCGATCGGTTCGGCATCGCGGTCAGCGTTGACGAAGACCCACGGTCCCAGCGTGTCGACGCTGAGCGGCAGCAGCGGATAATCCTCCAGCCGGAAGCCCGGTTCCGCCGCCGTACGCGGCGCGCTCTTGAGGCAGCCGGTCAGGTCGTAGGTCCATGCGTGATAGGCGCACTGCATCATCCGGGCGTTGCCGCGGCCTTTCATGACTTCATGGCGCCGATGCCGGCAGACATTCACCAGCGCCGCCAGCCCGGCGGCGTTGCGCAGGACGACAACCGGAATCTCGCCGACATAGCCCGTGATGTAGTCGCCGATCTTCTGAAGCTCGTTCAGCGGACCGATGTAATTCCAGGTCTTGCGGAAGATCCGGTGGATCTCACGCTCGGTGACCGTCGGATCGGTGTACCAGCGCGCCGGCAGGCTTTCGCCGCGGGCGAGGCCAGCAAGCAGGCTCGCCGCGTTCTCTGCAGAGTCGCTCATCCGCACCCTCCCCGGTCAACCAACGATCACCAGCCCGTCGACAGCAACGACGCCTTGGCCGTCCGCCTTGACGAGCAGCGGATTGATCTCGGCCTCCGCGACATCGGCGAAGGCCTCATGGGCCAAGTCCGAGAACGCCGCGATCGTCCGGGCCAGCGCAGCGACATCGCCGCGCGGCAGGTTACGGTAGCCGCGGATCGTGGCGAGCCCCTTCACCTCCTCGATCATCTGCCGCGCCTCGGTCTCGTCGACCGGCGCGAGCCGTGTCGCGGCGTCCTTGTAGATCTCGGCCAAAACGCCGCCCAGGCCCACGGTGATGGTGGGCCCGACCAGCGGGTCGCGGCGGAAGCCCAGGATCACCTCGGCCAGCCCGCGCTCCATCTTCTGCACCAGGAAGCCTTCGAGCCTGGCGTTGGGCATATGCGTCTTCACGCGCTTCTCGATCTCGCGCGCGGCGACGGACGCCGTCTGGCCGTCCGGCAGGCCGAGCGCCACGCCGCCCGCCTCGGTCTTGTGGGCGATGTCGGCCGACAGGATTTTCAGCGCCACCGGCCCGCCGATCTCGGCGACGGCGGCGGCGATGCGCTTGGCGTCGGGCACGGCCATCGCCTTGGCCATGGGCACGCCCAGCGCGGCAAAGAGATCGGCGGCGCGGCGCTCGTCAAAGCCCGAGACACGACCCGCCGCCAACGCGTCGAGCGCGGCCCGTCCGGGCTCGGCGAGCGCCGGCACGGGCTGCGGCGCGGGGCGCAGCAGGCAGAGCGCCATGGCCTCGGCGCAGGATTCGGGATGGCGGAAGGCCGGCACGCCGGCTGCCGTCAGCAGGGCCAGCGACTTCTCGGCCGACGGCGTCAGCGACACGGCAAACGGCTTGGCCGAGCCAGCGAACTTCAGCAGCGGCTCGACCGCGAGCTCGGGATTGAATTGCGCCGAGGAGCCGACGACGAAGATCGCGGCATCGTTGCCGTCGTCGGCCAACAACCGCTCGATCGTTCCGGCCACGATCTCGGGCTTGGCGCCGGCCAAAGTGAGATCGACCAGCTTGCCCTCGCCCGCGGCGATGCCGAGCGGCTTCAGCCAATCGACCAGCGCCTGCGGCGGACCCGCGATATCGAGGCCGGCCATCGCCATGTTGTCGACGACCATGGCCGCACCGCCGCCGGTCGTGGTGGCGACGGCGACCCGTTTGCCCCTTCTCTCTGATGGAATGGCCGGCGGGCGATCGACCAGCAGCGCGGGCACATCGATCAGCGATTCGAACATCGACACGCGGGCAATGCCGTGGCGGCGACAGAAGGCGTCGAAGGTGGCGTCGGAGCCGGCGATGGCGCCGGTGTGCGATTTCGCCAGCTCCTGGCCGATCGCGGAACGGCCGAGCTTGTAGGCGATCACCGGCTTGCCCGCCGCGTGGGCCCGCCGCGCCGCGTGCGCCAGGCGATCTCCGTCGCGCAGGGTCTCCATGAACAGCAGGATGGCGCGGGTCTTGGGATCGTCGACCAGCAGGTCGGCGATCTCGCCCACGGCAAGATCGACCTCGTTGCCGACCGAGATTAGGCGCGAGAAGCCGATGCCGCGGGCGTCGGCGCGCGACAGCAGGGCACCGATCAGGCTGCCGCTCTGGCTCACCAGTCCCCAGTTGCCGGCCCGCAGCTTGTCGACGGCGAAGGCGGCATTGGCGGTGAGCGCCATCGGCGGATCGCTGCTGACGGTGCCGATGCTGTTGGGTCCGACCAGGCGGATGCCGGTCTCGCGCACGATGCGCGCCAGATCGTCCTGCAGCGAGGCGCCGGCGGCGCCGGCATCGGCGAAGCCGCCGGCCAGGATTGACGCCACCTTCACGCCGCGCTTGCCGCAGGCCGCGAGGGCTGCGACCGCATCCTTGCCGTTCAGCAGGATGTAGGCGTGGTCGATGTCGCCCGGGATGGCGTCGAGGGTCTTGTAGGCTTTGTCGCCCATGATCTCGCTGCGCCCCGGATTGACCGGCAGGATCTCGCCGGCAAAGCCATGCTTGCGCAGGAAGCGCTGCGGCCGCGCCGTGGCCTTCTTCTCGTCGGCCGAGGCGCCGATCAGGGCGATGCGCCGGGGTTCGAACAAGGGTTGAAACAGGGCGTGAAAAAGGTCGTTCATCCGGCGAGTATACTTCGGCCAACAGAAACGAGGAGACGCCAATGACGATCCGCCGTGTCACATCGCCCGCCGTGCCCGAGCCGCCGCCCGAGCGTTGGTCGAACTGCCTGGTGTCCGACGGCATCGCCTACGTATCCGGCATGACCGCCCGCGGCACCGATCCGAAGGTGCTGGCCGGCATGGACGAATACGAGCAGGCCAAGCAGATCTTCGGCAAGATCAAAGGGATGGTCGAAGCGGCGGGCGGGACCATGGCCGACGTGGTCAAGGTCACGATCTATGTCACAAACATCAAGAACAACACAAAGGTGTGGGCGGCGCGCCGCGAGTTCTTCACCGGCAACTTCCCGGCCTCCACCCTGGTCGAGGTAAGCGCGCTGGCCGCGCCCGAGATCCTGGTCGAGATCGAGGCCATCGCCCATATCGGCAAGGGCCAGTAACCGTCATCCTGAGCGCAGCGAAGGATCTCATGCCCGTGGAAGCGGCGATGAGATCCTTCGCTTACGCTTCAGCGCGGGGGTTACCCCGCGCGAGATGACGAAAAGCGCTTCTCCAGCGCCTGCCAGCGCTCGTTCTCGAACAGCGACCAGAGCTGGCCGTGATCGAGCATCTGGTTGGCCATGGCCGCCGTGTTGCCCGTCGTCTTGAGCGAGCCCAGCAGGTCCTGGCCGACGCGGGCGAACAGGCGCGTCAGGGAATTGGGATAGATCGCGAGCTTGAAGCCGAGCTGCTCGAGCTGGGGGAACGGCAGCACCGGCGTGCGCCCGCCTTCGACCATGTTGGCGAGACACGGCACGCCCAGTCGCTTCGGCACCTGGGCGAGATCGGCCTCGCTGGGCGGCGCCTCGACGAACAGAATATCGGCGCCAGCCTCGCGGTAGCGCGCCGCCCGTTCGAGGGCAGCCTCGAAGCCTTCCGAGGCGATCGCGTCGGTGCGCGCCACGATCATGACGTCGGCATCTACGCGGGCATCGGCGGCCGCCTTGATGCGCTGCTCCATCTCCTGCGACGACGCCACCTTGCGGCCGGGCTCGTGGCCGCATTTCTTCGGCCATTCCTGGTCCTCGAGCTGGACCGCGCTCACGCCGGCGCGCTCGAATTCGCGCATGGTGCGGATGACGTTGAGCGGCCCGCCATAGCCCGTGTCGGCGTCGGCGATCACCGGGATCGAAATCGAATCGCAGATGCGGCGCACGCGGTCGAGGATCTCGCCGAAGCTCAGGGCGCCCATGTCGGGTGCGCCAAGCGCGCTCATCGAGACTCCGGAGCCGGTGATGTAGCAGGCGTCGAAGCCTGAAACCTCGACCAGGCGCGCGGTGATGCAGTCGTAGGCGCCGGGCGCCACGACGATGCCGGGCGCTTCCATGCGCCGGCGGAGCGCGCGATGGCGGGTCGGGGCATCCTTCAGCCCGGTCGGATAGGCGGCGTGGCGGTCTGTCATGCGGACCCCGTATGGTGCGGCAGCCAGAGGGCGATCTCCGGCCAGAGAACGAGCATCGCCAGCAAAACGAACATGATGAGATGAAACGGGATCGTGCCCAGCACGATGTCGCCGATCTTGCCGTCCCAGATGCTCTGGATGACGAACAGGTTGATGCCGATGGGCGGCGAAATCTGGCCGAGCTCGATGAACATCACCAGGATGATGCCGAACCACACTGGATCGATGCCGTATTTCAACAGTACCGGATAGAGCAGCGGCACCGTGATCACGATCATGCCCAGGCTTTCGACCAGGCAGCCCAGGACCGTATAGAGGATGAAGAGCGCAAAGAAGAATTCGAGCCGCGCCAGCTTCAGGCCGACCAGCCAGGTCGTGAGCGATTCGCCCACGCCCGCCACACTGATCGCGTAGGAGAAGACGAAGGCGGTGTAGACGATCAGCAGGATGTTGCCGCTCACCTTGACCGCCGCGATCATCGCTTCGCGCAATCCAGCGAGCGTAACGCTGCCCCAGATGGACGAGACAACGGTCGCCGTCACGCAGCCGATGGCGGCGGCCTCGGTCGGCGTCGCCCAGCCGGTATAGAGGCTGCCCAGGGTGCCGCCGATAACGACGACAAACGGCACCAGGTCGCCCAGCGCCGTCAGAAACTCCCCGACATTCTGCGGCCCCCGCTCGCGCGGCGCGATCTCGGGTTTCAGCAGCGCGTGCACGCAGATATAGGCCATGAACATCGCCGTCAGCAGGATGCCCGGCACGATTCCGGCCATGAACAGCTTGGAGACGGAGGTTTCCGTGAAGGTGCCGTAG